>JAHZKM010000039.1 GCA_022600395.1 Pseudomonadota bacterium
GGCAACGATTACTTTGTCAGGCGCAATGGGAATCAAATCACCTAAAAATTGCTTAAAGAATAATTCACCATAAACGCCAATCACACCTGCACGCAATTTTGAAGGATCAATTAGATGTTGTGCGCCACGTTCATGCACATACACACTAGCATTGGGCAGGTGTTTAATTAACTCACCTGCACCGCCCGCATGATCTAGGTGGATATGTGTGAGAATGATATAGTCAACTGCTTCAACATTGATGTTTTTTGCTTTGAGAGTTGCGAGTAGTGCTGGTACTGACAAATGACAACCTGTATCAATAAATGCTGCTCGACCTTGATGCTCAATTAAATAAGCAGCAACAAAGTCCTGGCGCATATGCTGGGTATCAATACAGGTAATGTTAAAGTCTAGTTCGTGATAAATAGGTTTCATAGGCTTATTTTAGAACAAAAAAAACCGTCCAATTGGACGGTTTTTAACTGATTCCGCTAGGCTTTAGAAGTCACCTTCTGCACCACCATTTTGAATAGCTGTAATCACTTCTTGTACTCTTAATGCTTTTTCAAGTAAATAGTCTGGTAATGGCGCACCACCATAAATCATCGCATTCATGTCGAGTGTGTATAGCCATCTTTGACCTTCTTGGTCTTCAATTAGGGCTAAACGACAAGGCAAGTAAGCTGAAAATGCATCTGAGTGATCAACCATCGTCATTGCAGTACGTGGCGAGCAGTATTGGTAGATTTTAAGGAATCTTTGCTTTTCACCCGTTTGTAATTCAACCATCTCAGATAGAGGTAGCATACCAACAGAGCGAATGCCTTCAGCAGTTGCAATACTTTCCATTGCTTCTTCAACATCACCGTTTGATACATCGTCAGCCACTTTAACGCGCACAATAGACGCCATTGTAATATCTCCAGTATCTAGCAATGTGTTAGCCATTGGCATATATACCTTAGACATTGAATCTGGATGTAGTTTTGGTGAAACCATTTCACTAATAATTTTTCCAGTGACACCATCGTATTTCATTTGTAGTGATATACCGTAATAAACAGCAATGGCACCAATAATCATTAATACCCATTTAACCAAACTAATAATTCCACCCATTCTTATCTCCTTTTTTTAAATTAAATCTCTAAACATGAATTACAGATTTTAGCACCATCGTCAACCATAATGGTAAAAATATATCATTATGAGATTCTTAGTCCGTTAAACACAATATTAGTGAGACTGATAACGCCAACGACTTTGCCATTATCTAAAACAGGGCAGCGCGATAAATTAAAATGGGTAAGTAGCTCTGCACAATAACGAATATCCATATCAGGATGAACAGACATAGCAGGCTTATTCATAATTTCATAAATGTTTACTCGGTCAAGTGCTCGATCTTTAGCAATTACTTTTGAAGCAATATCTGCAATTAAAACAACACCATATTCATCATAATCGTGTGATTTTTCCACTAAAAGCATTTTGGTTTTTTTATATTTCATGTCAGCAAGCGCCTGTTCGACAGTGGTTTTTCCATCAACAATGTCAACTTGCGGCCACATGACGTCTTTGACAAAAGTAGGTGTCTTTTTTTGTATATTGGTACTCATTATATTTTCTCCTCTACAGTGTGTTCTAGTGCTTGAATTTGATGCATGACACCGACGGCGTCCTCGACATCTATCTGGAATGCAATTCCTTCTTTTGAATTTTCTTCAAAACTACCCGCCTGGGCAATGCTTTCTAAAATATCTCTTGCTAGGTGTTGCTCAACCAGTAAGAGTAACACGTCTCTAGGCGTCTCCATGCTTAAGCCTAAAAATGTTTTGGTGTGCTCAAGACCTTCTCCTCGAGCTTGAGAAATAATGGTTGATCCTGTAGCACCTTTTTCTCTGGCAGCCTCAAGAATATTGTCGGTTTTGTCGCTATCAACAAAAGCGATAATCAATTTAAAATGCATATTGCCTCCTGTTATTGATTGGGTTTGTCATGATTGGAAAGATGAATAATTTGTACATAAGCCAGTACGCTCATAATGGGAAAAAGTGAAGCAAAGGCGATTAATCCAAAGCCATCTGTAAGTGGATTGCGCCCATCAATGGCACTAGAAAGGCCAAGGCCTAGAGCGGCAATAATAGGCACAGTTACAATAGAAGTAGTTACGCCACCTGCATCATAAGCTAGAGCAACAATGCTTTTTGGTGAAAAATAAGTTTGAATTAGAACCAATATATAACCGCCAATAATAAAATAGTGCAAAGGTAATCCGGTGACAATTCTAAAACTTCCTAAGGCGATGCCAATTGCCACGCCAATTGCCACAGTAATTCGTAATGCTTTGATTTTAATAAAGCCACCAGACACTTGATTAGCTTTGATAGCCACTGCTAATAGCGATGGCTCGGCAATGGTTGTAGCAAAGCCAATACAGCCTGCGAAAATATAAACCCAATAATAGCTATACCAATCAAGAGAATTGCTAACCAAATCACTCGATGTAAGCTGGGTTGCCATAATTTTCCCGAGTGGGAATAGGGCTTTTTCAAGACCAATAATTAAAAAATTAAGCCCTAGCCAAACTAAGATAAAGCCAATAATAATACGTTTTAAATGCGGAATTTTTTGCTTGAGTATGCCCACTTGAAAAACAAACAAGATAACAACAATGGGAACAACCGCCCAAAATGTTTGAACAAAATGCTGTATTAATGATGTCATTGGACGATACCAAATATCATAATTGCAACAATGGGTAAGAGTGAGGCGATAGCAATCATGCCAAATCCGTCAATTAGTGGGTTTCTAGCACGAATACTGCTACTGAGTCCAACACCGAGTGCTGTTAGCAAAGGAACTGTAATTGGCCCAGTCGTTACGCCACCAGCGTCATAAGCAATCCCAATAATAAAATCTGGTGCCAAGAGCGTGCTAATCATAACAAGCACATAACCACCAATAATTAAATATTGAATTGCCCAGCCTTTAAGAATCTTAATAACACCAATGACTACTGAAAGTCCAACTGCAATAGCCACCGTATAACGTAGTGTTTGAGCATACTGGGTAAGCTGCGTATCTGAGGTAATAATCCCGCCAAATTGAGCAACTTTTGCCGCCTCATTAGCCATGACTATTAAATCAGGTTCGGCAATCGTAGCGCCAAACCCTAGTGCAAAAGAAAAAATAAGTAGCCATGCAATAGAGCCTTTTTTAACAAAAGAGAAAGCCAAAACCTCGCCAATAGGGAATAGGCCGAGTTTTAATCCATGCATAAATAGAGTTAGACCAATCAACACGGATCCTGTTCCTATGATGATATTGTCAATATTGGGAATAGGCTGTTGCAAAACAACAATTTGAAAAAAAGCAACAACCAACACAATGGGGCTAAATCTTTGGCACTATCGACTAGATTGTTGGCAAATTGATAAAGCGATTTATTCATAAGTGTTCTTTTAGAGGTGCACTGAATTATAATACTTGCTCATGAGTCATGTCATCTTAATTAATGGAAAAAAACAGAGCAAGCTAAGCGTATTTAATCGCCTGGTTCAGTTTGGCGATGGTTTGTTTGAAACCTGCTTAGTGGTCGATCAAAAACTACTTTTAGCCGAAGCGCATTTTCAGCGATTAGAAAAAGGCGCCAAGCGTTTAAAAATAGCAGCAATACCTCGCTCCCTCTGGATTAAAGAGATTGCCAAGGCAGTTTACATGGCTAAGCTAGATAAAGCTGTGGTGAAAATAATACTTTCTCGCGGTGAAACCTCTAGAGGCTATGGATACGATCAATCTATCACACCTACTCGCATTATTGTCGTTTCCAAGGCACCTGATTTACCCAAAGATTACAGTTTGAGTTTGTGTCATAGTGGCTATGCAACTAATCAACTACTTTCTGAAATCAAGCATTGCAATCGCTTAGAGCAAATTCTTGCACGCACCCACCTTAAAACTCAAGAATGTATCATGCTTGATCCGCAAGCTCAAGTGATATCTGTCAGTCAAGGCAATATTTTTGCTTTTAAAAATGGTGTGCTTTTAACACCCGGGTTGAGCGAGTGTGGCATTGAAGGGACCAGGCGTCAGGCTATTATTGAACTATCCAGAGAGCTTGGAGTTTCAGTAGAAATTTGCAGCTTGAGTGTTGCAGAGTTGTTAGCCTGTGATGAAGTGTTTATTAGTAACAGCGTGATAGGCATTAAACCTATTAGACAAATTAATGAACAAAAATATTCTCAGCATCAATTGACCACTCAATTGCAAGATGCCTTAAATGAGCATATACATAAGCGTAAAAATTTCTCTTTACTAAAGCCAAAAAAAGGTTTTTTAAAAGGCTGGTTAACACTAGCTTTAGCTTTGCTTATAGCCTGGTCTGTGTGGGCGAATAAGATCAATGTGGTGGAGTCAACAGTTTATCAATTGCCCCAAGGAGCAACCATCCATTCAACGGCCAATAGTCTTAAGCAGCAAGGTTTGGTAAACTCGGCTCAGTTTGTGGTGTGGTCGGCCAAGTTGCTAGGAGTGTCTAACTCATTAAAATCCGGTTATTACGATATTGATAAGAATACTAGTGTACTAAGCTTGCTTGATAACTTTTCCAAAGCGCAAGTTGCTACTCGACAAATAACCTTAATAGAAGGTCAAACTGTGCAGTCTTATTATCAATCACTTAGTCAGCATCCAGCGCTTACATCATCAAATTCGCTTAAAGATATTTTGCAAAAAACAAGTGCGAAGGCGCCTTATGATGGCAAGTTTTGGCCAGATAGCTACCAAGTTAATTATGCAGATAGTGTGCTTAGTGTTTTTAATAGGGCGCATGAATTATTGCAAGAGAAGCTGTCACAAGCTTGGGAAAATAGAGCCAAAAATCTGCCATTACAAAGTGCAAACCAAGCGCTAATACTTGCATCTCTTATCGAAAAAGAAACAGCCAATCAAGCAGAGAAGCCAAAAATTGCAGGCGTTTTTATCAACCGACTACAAAAAAATATGCGCCTGCAAACTGATCCAACTGTTGCATACGCCTTAGGCAATGCGTATCAGGGAAAACTAACCAAAAAAGATTTGTGGTTTGAGAGTCCATACAATACTTATCGTCACAAAGGCTTACCGCCAGGGCCTATTAGCTCGGTAAGTCTTGCCTCTTTAAATGCAGCGGTGCATCCTTTGAAATCTGATTATTTATACTTTGTATCTAAAAAAGACGGCACCCATGCATTTGCAAAAACTTATAAACAACACCTTATTAATATCAATAAGTATCTAAAATAAAACCTATGCAAACAGGAAAGTTTATCAC
>JAHZKM010000040.1 GCA_022600395.1 Pseudomonadota bacterium
ATTAAAATAGGTACCTTCTTTTTCCAGACTTGTTGCGAGTCTAAAAAGAAATTTTTTGCAACTGGCAGGTTAAGTTCTTGCGCAAACGCAAAATTGGATAAAAAGACAGTAACTAATAGATAAAATCTAAACATTAGCACTATTTTAATACAAACTCTTTGAAGCATGAATAAAACCCTGAAAATTGCAACTCGAAAATCTCCATTGGCACTTTGGCAAGCTAAACATGTCAAAGCTAGGCTGGAGGTGCTTCATCCAGATTTAACAGTAGAGTTAGTAAAAATGACCACTAAAGGTGATCAAATTTTAAATTCACCTTTGTCTAAAATTGGCGGAAAAGGCTTATTTATTAAAGAATTGGAGGTAGGTATGATGGAGGGGGTGGCTGATATTGCCGTGCATTCTATGAAAGACGTACCTTACGAAATTCCACCTGGGTTTGAGCTTGGCGCTATTTTGGCGCGCGAAAATCCATTTGATGCATTTGTATCTAATCAATTTGATAGTATTCATGACTTGCCACAGGGTGCTAAAGTTGGCACTTGTTCAATGCGGCGAATTGTACAGTTGAAAGCACAACGACCTGATTTAGAAATTCTAGATTTACGTGGCAATGTGAATACGCGCCTGCAAAAATTAGATGATGGCGAATTTGATGCAATTATTTTAGCTTGCGCAGGCCTTATTCGCCTTAAGTTTGAAGATCGTATTAAACAAGAAATACCAGCGATTGACTCCTTGCCTGCAGTTGGTCAAGGCGCGGTAGGGATTGAAATTCGTGAAAATGATCAAGAGGTGCTGGCTTTAATTAGACCGCTGATTGATCAAGAAACCACCTATAGAGTATGTGCGGAGCGCGCTATGAATGCGCGCTTAGAGGGCGGCTGTTCAGTGCCAATTGCTGGCTTTGCCACATTGGAAGGTGAGCAAATAAATCTAACAGGTTTGGTTGGTAATGTAGCTTCTGGCGTTATTTTAAAACACCAAGTATCTGGACACGTTAGCGAGGCAAAGAGTTTGGGCGTGGCTTTGGCTGATCAATTGATTACTATGGGTGCTAAAGATATTTTAAAAGTTGACTAATGATCGATCCAGATATTTTAGAACAGCTGCCAAACTGGTCAATTGTTAATCAAAAACTAACTCGAAAATTCGTTTTTAAAGATTTTGTTCAAGCTTTTGACTTTATGAAAAAGATCGCTATTATTGCTGAAAAAATGGATCATCATCCAGAATGGTCAAATAGCTATAATACCGTTAATGTTGAGTTAATTACACACACTCAAGGATGTATTACTCAGCTAGATATTGAATTAGCAACGCAAATTAATAATCATTTTAAAAAACATCTTGCAAAGGAATAAACATGTTGAAATTTATGGAAAAAAGTTTTTTTAGTCTTGTTCAAAAGTTAGGGCTAATATTTGCACTGATTTCATTTACTATGGTTGTTTTTTTAGGATGGTTCGGCTATGAAAAAATTAGTAGCCAAGCCACAGACGACATTAACACACCTATAATTAGTCTAGCCAAATATCAAAATCCAATTAGCTTACAAGTTGATAATGTCGAGTCTCAGCAGTCTATTGGCAATACTAAGAAAAATACACAAATATTGTTTGATCAAGAGTTCGATGCTTATATTGAACAAATTATGACTAATTTACAAATGCTGCCTCATCAAACTGTTGAGTCAAGTGATGCTCAGTTTCAAACCAAGGTAATGATTAAAATTAAGTCTAATGTGTATGTGCCAGCACTTAAGTTGAGTTATGTAAAATCCTTATCTAAACTCACTAGGCAGTTGGTTAATGTCGGTGGGAATCAGGTTAATATTGATGAGTTTTTACATTGGTATGATCAAGAGTTTGCCCGTCAAGTAGAGCTGCAAACGCAGCAAAATCTAATCAAAATGGGGACAGCTAAATCTGACCAAATGACAGGATTTATTTCTTTGGCTATGATGGGCGCTGCACTTGGATTTTTTATTATGTTTGTTATGATGTTGGCTATGTTACGTATTGAAAAAAACACACGCACCTAAGTTGCAAGCAATTGGCTATAACGGTTTTAAGTTTATTGAGCTTGAAAAAGTCTTAAGCAGTCCTACAGGTCAAGATTTATTGGTTGAAATAAAAGCTATTTCCATTAATCCAATTGATGCCAAGGTTAAGCAAACCATTGCTAAAGATAGTGAGCTAAAAATTCTAGGTTATGATGCGTCTGGCGTTGTGAGTTCAGTAGGAGATAGGGTATCGTTGTTTAAAGTGGGCGATGAAGTTTTTTATGCAGGCGATGTGACGAGAGATGGCTCCAATGCAACACACCAACTTGTTGATGAACGTCTGGTAGGACGCAAGCCAAAATCACTCAATTTTGCAGAATCTGCAGCATTACCTCTCACTAGTATAACCGCTTGGGAGTCTTTATTTGACCGCTTAAAAATCACGTCAACAGATAAAGATAAAACCTTGCTACTAATTGGTGCGGCAGGCGGCGTTGGCTCAATGGCAATTCAATTTGCCAAGCAGGTTGTTGGCATGAAGGTTGTGGCTAGCGCCTCACGAGCTGATTCAAAAGCATGGTGCTACAAGATGGGTGCTGATGTAGTGGTTGAGCATCAAAATCTAGCGCAACAGTTTAAAGATAACCATTTAGATGCGCCAAAATACATTATTTGTATGGGGGTTCCCGATGAGTATTTTGATCAAATGATTGAAGTAATTAGCCCTCAGGGTAGTATTTGCTTATTGGCAAATATGAAAAATCCTTATGATCTTAATCTACTTAAAGCTAAAAGTATTTCGCTAGTTTGGGAGATGATGTTTACTCGCTCTATGTATCAAACGAGTGATATGAATGAACAGCAAAATTTGCTTAATAAAGTCGCTAATTTAGTTGATGAGAAAAAAGTCATTACTACTATGTCACATTGCCTAAGCCCTTTTAATATTGACAATATTAAAAGGGCTCATCAAATGATCGAAGCAGGAAATATGATTGGAAAATTAGTAATCGCCAATTCAACTAGCTAAAGCGTTTTTTATAAAAATACGACTCGCTCAATCCATAATTTTTTTAATAAATATATAACAAGCGATTAATGTGTGTGTATTTTTGATGGAGATTATTACTTATTCAATAACCACCAATATTTTTGGATTATTGATATTAGTAGTATTTCTTAAATTAGGGGTTTGTTTAACTATGCCAGAAACCGTTGATTTGATTAGATATTTTTCTAACTCAAGCGTTTGAATTTTAATTAATACCTTGTGCGCATCAAGTTCTCGTTTTGCAGCATCACGTGACATTTTTGCAATATCTAAATCTCGATGAGAGGCCACCATGCGGTCATATAGTTCTTGAGTTTGTTCATAGTTAAGCTGGGCATCATCAAAATTTTGCTGTTTAATATGGCCGATCGTTTCTAGATGCTGTAGGGTTAATTGAGCCTGACTATCATCTAATTTAACTAATATATCCCCAGGATTAACTGGTTTTCCAGGCGTGATTATTTCAATGATAGATGCAGATACTTGTGGATAAATATCCAACGCTATAGCAGGGTTAAAAAAAAGCACGCTAAACGCTAACAAGGGATTAAATTTCATAATCTTCTCCAATCAAATGATGTAGTTTTTTAAGGGTAATCATATAGTTAAATTCATTTTCAGCTAACTTTCTTTCGCTGTCCGTATAGTTAGTCATGGCATCGCCAATATCACTTTTTATTTCCATTTCATAGTTGGCGCGTGCTTTTTCTAAATGCAAATCACGATAATCTAATTCGATTACTAGTGCTTTGTGAATTTGCCTTAATGCGCCAAGCTCTAAGTAGTATTCTAGCGCTTGACCAAGGAGCTGTTGTTGAAGTGTATCAATATCTAGCTGTTTCTTTTTAGATTGGATTAGCAATTGAGATATTTTGCTATCTTTATTGGCGTCAGTTCCAAATGGCATGGAGAGCTGAAGTCCAGCACGCCATTGCCCGTTTTTTTCACGAAGATAGCCCTGCTCTCCAAGTCGAGCGCTGGAATTGATCACGATCCCTAGATTGCTCTTTTGTTGCGATATTTCGCGCTTAATCGCTTGCAAAGATTGTTCAAGCTGTTTGAGTTTTAAGTTATTTTTGAGTTTTTCTTGATAAAAAGAAAATTCAGCCAAGTCTTTTTTAAAGACAGCACTATAATTCGGTTTAACCACTTCATCGGGGCGATCTTCATAGCGAATATTGAGTAGTTGCGCTAATTTCGCACGTGTTTGAATTTGTTTAGATTCTGCCTTAATACGTTGAATTTGGCTAATTTGTGTATCGACTTGTTTCTCTAATAAAGCCACTTCTGAAGCAGATTGAATCTCGTAATCATCACGAATTCGACCTTCACGAATAGCCGATAAAGCCAACCGCTGCAATGCTGTCTCATAAGATAAATCAGCCAACACAATATCAAAAAAACTACGCGCAAGCTGAATAGATTTATTTTGTTGTAATTGCTGCAAGGATAAGCTTGCATCATCAATTGAACTTATTTGGGCGCTTTTTCCAATTTCAATTGACTGGTCATACAGTGTTTTTTCGAGATAAATAAAAGCATGGGAATTATTAATTGCGCGGTCGAAGTCGCTCCTTTTGGCAAGCTGTAAATCAACTCTTGCTGTTGTATCGTATTGATTTTTCCAGTCAGTTAGCTGCTGTTTTTTTGAATCTATGTCCAGTAGCTGTTGTTTTTCAGCAAAGTTGTTCTCATTGGCTAGCTTTAATACATGTTCAAGCGTGAGAGGATTGGGTAGAGGTTGAGCGAAAGAAACTCCAGAGAAAATTAATAATAAACAACTGAAAAATTTCATTGATTTTTGCGCTTATAGCGAACAAATTTTTCTTCTAAATATGCTTTTTCTACCATATATTTAGCTAGTAACAGAAAGTCATCTTGGTTGGCAAAGCCTGTGCGCCTAACGACTCGATTGCCATCAAGATCAAAAAATGCCAATACAGGCGTGGCGCCAATTCGATTGTGTCTTTTAGCAAAGATTCTCTCAACTGTATCATTCCCTTCAAAATCAACCAGTTCAAGATCTGACTCAGTGTTTATCTTGTAATTGAGAAAATGTTTAGTGAAGTATTCAATGACTTTAGGCTGATTAAGGACTTGACGTTCCATTTTTTGACAAAAAGGACAGTCATCCATAAAGAAAAAAACAAATACCCCATCTTTATTAGCATCTTTTGCATCGCTTAGATTTTCCGAATAATCGTTAAAATGTTGGCCAAACATTGCGCTGTTTGATAATGCAGGTAATGCGCTCAATAAACCTAAAATTAGCAGTATTTTTTTAAACATTAAAAAGCCTCAAAAAAAATATTATCCGTATTATAAATAATGATAAATTATCTTATCAGATAAATTTTAAAAATAATAATTATTTTTATCAAATAACTCTGTTACTCAAATAATGCAGCAACAAAATCTTTGGCAATAAACGGTTTAAGGTCGTCAATTGCTTCGCCTACACCGATAAATCGAATAGGGAGTTTAAGTTCGTCAGAAACTGCAAAGACCACACCACCTTTGGCGGTGCCGTCAAGCTTAGTAATACTAATGCCGCTAAGATCAACAGCCTTATTAAATTCGATGGCTTGATTAACTGCATTTTGCCCTGAGCCACCATCTATAACCAGCATGGTTTCATGAGGTGCGTTGATGTTGTGCTTTTGAAGTACGCGCTTAATTTTTTCTAGTTCTTGCATAAGATTACCTTGAGTGTGAAGGCGACCTGCAGTATCGGCAATTAGAATATTGATATTTTTGGCTCTTGCTGATTCATATGCGTCGTAAATTACCGAGGCCGCGTCTGAACCGGTCGCTTGAGCAACGACGGGTATTTTATTGCGCTCACCCCAAACTTTTAGCTGTTCAACAGCAGCGGCGCGAAAAGTGTCACCCGCTGCAAGCATGACAGATTTTCCTTGATTTTGAAAAGATTTTGCCAGCTTGCCAATGGTAGTGGTTTTGCCTGCACCATTGATACCCACAACTAAAATAACAAAGGTTTCATTAAGTTCAGTATTAAGTTGACTGTCTTTAACCAGAAGATCGGTTAATGTCTCTTTTAGAAAAGTATAGACACTATCAGAATCTTTTAAGATTTTTCGTGAAGCATTTTTTCGCACAGATTCAAGCACTTTATCCGTGGTTTTAATGCCAATATCTGCTGTGATTAGGAGAGTTTCTAGCTCATCTAGCAAATCTTCATTAATGACTTTTTTGCCTAATAGTAAACTCGATAAACCCGAGCCTAGTTTCTCTCTAGATTTAAATAAGCGTTCTTTGAGTGAAGTGGATTTTTTAGATAAATCGGATTTATCTTTTTTTAAAAAATTAAACAAAGCTTCTCGCTATAATGGTTTGTATATGAAGACTCTAATTTTACTAGCCTTTTTTTTGTCCACCAGTGCTTTTTCTAACTCCGTTAGTGCCAAGGTTGATGACACCATGGTGCAATCAACACTCGATAATGGACTAAAAATTATCATTAAAACAGATCGTCGCGCGCCAGTATTTATCTCTCAGCTTTGGTATAACGTCGGCGCCAGTGATGAGAAAAGACCAAATACCGGCATTTCTCATATGCTGGAGCATATGATGTTTAAGGGGACAAAGATTTACAAGGCAGGAGAATTCTCCAAGATTATTGCTCGGAATGGTGGTAAGGATAATGCTTTTACCTCTAAAGATTACACAGCCTACTATCAAAAAATGCATCGCTCAAAATTAGAGTTAGCTATTAAGATGGAAGCTGACCGCATGCGTCATTTAACTTTCTCAGGTATTGAGTTAGAAAAAGAAAGACAAGTGGTTATTGAAGAGCGTAGATTGCGCGTGGAAGATAACCCTAATGCTAAAGTATATGAGCATTTGCGTTTAATCTCTTTTGATGAGCAAGGCGCATATCACACACCTGTAATTGGTTTTCAATCGGATATTGAAACGTATCGCTTGAGTGATTTACGTCATTGGTATGAAACTTATTATGCTCCTAATAATGCCACGTTAGTGGTAGTAGGTGATGTAGATCCTCAGATGGTCATCCAATACGCAAAGCGTTATTTTGGTAGCTATCGTGCCAATCCAAAAATTGAGAAGCTGGAGCGCTATGCGTCAATTACTCAAACTGGACAATCAAAAGTGCTTAGACTGAAAGCAAAGCTGCCTTTTTATGTACTCGGGTTTCCAGTGCCTAGCTTAAAGACAACAACTGACGAACAACACGCTTATCAATTGGAAATGTTGGCTTATGTTTTGGATAATGGTTTGTCTAAAAAGCTAATTCGCAATCAACAAATCGCCTCAGCTGTTAGTGTTGGTTATCGTCTTTATGATCAATATGATACTTTGTTCACTATTAGCTTTGTACCTGCGGATGGGGTTGATAATCAAATACTGATTGATGCAATTAAAAGCCAAGTACAAGAGTTAATTAAGCATCCAGAGTTAGTTCAAGATGAGCTAGTGCGCACTAAGGCTCAACTAGAAGCAGGCTTTGTTTTTGAACAAGATCTCATACACACGCAAGCTTATTATTTAGGCATGTTAGAAACAGTCGGATTAGGTATTGACAAGATGTTCGAGTATGTGGATAAAATGGGCGAAATAAAGGCTAAAGAGCTGTCAACTATTGCTAGTAAATATCTTGATTTTTCACAGATGAACACAGTAGAGCTCATCACTGAGGAGATCAAGTGAAATTTCTCTCTTTAATTTTTCTATTGATGACTCAAGTAGAGGCTCAAGTAAAGATTGAACAATGGTACACGCCTGAAGGTGCCAAAGTGTTGTTTACTCATGCCCCAGGTCTGCCAATGCTCGATGTAGCTCTGAATTTTGATGCGGCTAGCTCACGAGATGGAGACAAGCACGGCCTAGCAACACTCACCAACAGTCTTATTGGTACGGCGAGTAAGTATCACAGCGAAGAGCAGATTATCAATCAGTTTGAATCACTGGGTAGTGAATTCTCTACCACTTCGCTTAAAGACATGTCGATTATCTCTATGCGCAGCTTAACGCGCCGTGATATTTTGCAGTCTTCATTAGACTTGTTTACTGAAGTAGTGTCTAAAGTAGATTACCAGCAACGCTATTTAAGTCGTGAGAAAAAACAAACCCTGCGCACTATTGAAGCGGCCAAGCAAAGCCCGGCGAGCATTGCTAATAATAAATTTAATCAACTGGTTTTTGCTGGGCATCCTTATGCACATAAGAAAATCGGCACTAAAGATTCTCTTGAACAAATTAATCTAGCTGATTTAAAACAACATTATCGACGCTATTATGTTGCTAAAAATTTAACCATTGCTCTGGTGGGCGATATTTCCAAGGCACATGCCAAGCAAATAGCACGCCAGCTTTCACACGGATTAAATAGTGGGCAAAAAGCGCGTGATAATCAGCCAGTTGCACCTTTGCTAAAATCTGCACAAGTGCATGTTGAATTTCCATCAACACAAACCCACTTGCTCATTGGACAGGTGGGTATTAATCGCACGCATCCTGATTATTACGCGCTTTATTTAGGTAATCATATTCTTGGTGGTAGCGGTTTAACTTCTATTTTAAGTGACGAGATACGTGAACAACGAGGCTTGGCTTATTCGACCTCTAGCTATTTTACCAAGATGAAGTCCAATGGCTTTTTTCTAATTAAATTACAAACTAAAAACTCACAAGCCAATCAGGCCAAAAAAGTGGCGCTAGAGGCGCTTAAAAATTTCAGAAATAATGCGATTGACGAGCAAAAGCTGCAAGATGGTAAGGATAATATCATTGGTGGCTTTGCTTTAGAGACCGCCAGCAATGCCAATATCCTTACTTATCTCTCTATTATTGGCTTTTACGACCTACCTTTGGACTATTTGAGTCGTTTTACGAGCAAAATCAAAGATATAAGTGCTCATGATATTCAAAATGCATATCAAAGACTGATCAAGATGAATAAACTGGTTGTTTTGAGTGTTGGACAGTTAAAATGACTATTTCCAATTTTTTATTGTTTTAATGATGCTGCGTAAGTTTTTTTATAAGTTTGGTTTTTCTGTATTGCTAGTCAGTACTAGTTTGCA
>JAHZKM010000041.1 GCA_022600395.1 Pseudomonadota bacterium
AGGCATGTTTACTGATTTAAAAAACCCACTTGATGCAACGCGTTATCATTCTTTGGTCGCCGATCAAACCACCTTGCCGGATTGTTTTGAAATCACTGCATGGACAAAAGATGATGAAAGTCATATTGATGAAATTATGGGCATTCGCCACAAAGAATTTGCACTAGAAGGTGTGCAGTTTCATCCTGAATCTATCTTGACCGAACAAGGTCATGAAATGTTAAATAACTTTTTACAAGGAAAAACACTATGACCATGGAAATTATCGATTTTTTATTTGCTGACGAACAACTGTTCACAACCATCACTCTGCTTGTCTTAATTGCCCTACTAATTGGCAATATTGTCACTGATAAACTTAAAAAATATGAAGATATTGATGCCAATGCTGCAACTTCTTTAATGGATGATGACAATCTTATTATTTTAGATGTGAGAGAGAAAAAAGAACGAAAATCTGGTTATATTGATCATGATATTCATATTCCTCTTAGCCAAGTAAAATCTCAATTAGCTCAGCTTGATAAGAATAAAACAATTCTAGTTTATTGTCGAAGTGGCTCTCGCTCTTCTCATATTGCCGGACTTCTTAGCCGTAATGAATACGATAAAGTCTATAACTTAAAAGGTGGATTTCAAGCCTGGAAAAGAGCTAAACTACCTATAAAAATCTAATTCTAAGGAAATAAGAAATGAAAAAAAATAAAATTTATTGCTCTGATGCCTGTCCTTTTTGTCAGCGAGCTTATCAGCTTCTAGAGAAACGCGGCATTCCCTTTACAAAGCACTATGTCAAAAGCTCAAGCGATTGGGATGAGGTGATGGAATTAACAAATAGAAGTACCGTGCCTCAAGTGTTTATCAATGGTATTCATGTAGGTGGCTTTGACGATTTAAGTGCTGCTGACCAATCAGGAAAATTAGACAAAATATTAGCCCAGTAATGAGTAACAATCTAAGTATTATTGGTGCGGGTGCCTGGGGGAGTGCTCTGGCTATCGCTCTTAGCGATAAGTTTGATACCGTTTACTTGCATGCGCATACAGCGGTTGAATCAGCCTCATTAAAGTCCCAGCATCCTACACTGCCTCAGCCTTATAGCAATAATATTCAAATTGTGAATGGCTATAGCGAGCTATCGCAATGTCGCAACATTTTAATTGCCACACCAAGTTATGCTTTTAGTGAAGTCTTACAAGCTTTAAAACCTTTACTGAATAATGAGCAACAAATTGCTTGGGCAACTAAAGGTTTTGATACTGTCGCCCAGTGTTTTTTATATGAAAGTTTTGAGCGTATATTGCCCAATTATCACGGCTGTGTCTTGTCTGGTCCTAGCTTTGCATTTGAAGTAGCCAGTCAAAAACCGACCGCTTTAGTTTCTGCCTCAAAAGACCAAGACACTCGACATCATTGGGCTGATTTAATTCAAACCAAAACTTTGCGTGCCTATACCAATAAGGATATTATTGGCGTTGAAGTGGGTGGTAGTGTTAAAAATATACTAGCTATCGCCGCTGGTATAGCATCAGGATTAGGCTACGGCATTAATACACAAGCAGCACTCATTACGCGAGGTTTGGCAGAAATGACTCGTTTAGGCGTAAGCCTAGGTGCTGATAAATCTACTTTTGTTGGGCTCTCTGGACTTGGAGATTTGGTTCTCACTTGTTCGGATGACTTATCTAGAAATAGGCGCTTTGGCAAAGAACTGGCCAAAGGACATGATATAGAGTTGGCACTAACCAATGTAGGTGCAACTGTTGAAGGACTCAATACATTAGACTTAATTCTCTCGATTGCCAGCGAACAACAAGTGGAAATGCCTATCTGTGAGCAGGTTTCTTACGTTACTCAAGGCAAGGCTAGCCCTACTGAAGCTGTCAACTACCTTATGTCACGAGAACAAATTGATGAATGAAGCTTAGCCTTCTTCGCCACGGAGAGTCTATTGGTGGACGCATTTATCGTGGCAATCAAGATGACCCGCTAACTGATCTTGGCTGGCAACAAATGCATAATTCCACTCAACGCCAATCATGGGATTTAATTGCTAGCTCACCTCTACAACGCTGTCAAGCTTTTGCCCAATATCTTCACGCAAAGCAAAAATCATCATTAGATATTGTAGATCATTTTTCAGAATTAGGATTTGGAGACTGGCAAGGCTTAAGCGCAGCTACTATTGGGCAAGAGTTGGTTGATAATTTTAAAAAAGATCCTATTAAAAATCCACCTCCAAATGCTGAAAATCTCTATGATTTTCAGCATCGAGTCTTAACAGCCTTTGATTTAATCATCGATAAAAACTACGGATCGATATTGATAATTGCTCATGCTGGGGTGATACGTGTCATTAAATCCCACCTTCTCAACTTACCCATTGAAAAAATGTTTACAATAGAAGTTCTTAGCGCTTCTTGTGAAAATTTTGAAATTTAAGTCTTTATTGCTAATATTGCTACTGATCAATTCCTCCACTCAAGCGGATGAATATTGGGGGCTTGAATCGTGGATGAATTCATTAAAAACGCCAGATTTTGAAAAAATTCAAAATATTGACGAGCGCAAACAAGCTTTTTTTAAATATTTATTGCCAGCCGTTAATCGACAAAATCAGAAAATTATTCAGCTTAGACATAACATTAAAACAAACAATATCAATTCGTTTGAGTTACAAACAATCTACCACGACTATCGTGTCAAACCAGGTGATATCGATATGCTGTTGACTCATATTGATATTGTGCCCGCTTCTTTAGTACTAGCACAAGGTGCTTATGAATCCAATTGGGGCAGATCACGCTTTGCCAAATATTATCATAATTTTTTTGGTCTTTGGTGTTTTGAAAAAGGCTGCGGCGTTATTCCATTAAAACGTAATAAAAAAGCAACCCATGAAGTTGCTAAGTTTTCGTCACTCAGTAAAGGCATTGAATATTATATGCGCTCTATTAATCGCAATTCTGCCTATACCACTCTAAGAAAAATTCGTAAAAACAAGCGCGATCAGCGCGATAAAATTAGTGGAATTGCACTTGCAGAAGGATTGGAAGATTATGCAGAAATTGGCTATGAATATGTTGAAACCGTACAATCTATCATTCGTTATAATAAATTATCAAAATACGACTACAATCTTAGACAATAAAAAACCCGCAAATGGCGGGTTTTTTATTGTCTGTTGAAAAAGTTTTAACGCTTTGAGAACTGCTCGCTCTTACGAGCCTTCTTACGGCCAACTTTCTTACGTTCAACAATTCTAGCATCACGAGTTACAAAGCCTGCCTTGCGTAAATCAGATCTTAGGTCGTTGTTATATTCCATTAATGCACGAGTAACACCCAAACGAATTGCACCCGCTTGACCTGTATCGCCACCACCAGTAACCATAATGTTAAAATCGAACTTGTCTCTCATTTCAACAGTATCTAATGGCTGGTTAATAATCATTGAAGAAGTTTCACGTCCAAAATATTCATTCATTGGGCGCTTATTAACTGTAAATACACCTTTACCTTTAGTCATGTAAACACGAGCTACTGATGTTTTTCTTCTACCTGTTGCGTAAAATGTTTCTGTTTTTGCCATAATAATTCTTACCTTAAATATCTAAAACTTGCGGCTGTTGTGCACCATGTGTGTGCTCAGAACCTGCAAATACTTTCATTTTTCTAAACATATCCCTGCCTAGAGGACCTTTTGGCAACATGCCTTTCACAGCTTTGTTGATAATTTCTTCTGGTTTTTTAGCTTGTAAATCTTTAAATGCAACTGATTTCAAGTTACCTACATAGCCTGTGTGATGATGATACATTTTGTCATCAAACTTCTTGCCTGTTACCTTAACTTTTTCAGCGTTAACAATAACAATATAATCACCAGTGTCTGTATGCGGCGTGTACTCGGCCTTATGCTTGCCACGAAGGCGAGATGCAACTTCTGTTGCCAAGCGACCTAACGTCTTACCATTGGCGTCTACTAAAAACCAATCTCTTTTTACTTCGTGTGCTTTAGCGCTAAATGTTTTCATAATAATGCGTGTCTATCTTCAATCAGAATAATCGGACTATTATAATCA
>JAHZKM010000042.1 GCA_022600395.1 Pseudomonadota bacterium
CTGAATATTTCTGAAAAACAGCTTGATTTTGTTAAAGATGTTAACAAAAAGTTAAAAAAACAAGGGCTTAGAGTGATTTCAGACTTGCGTAATGAGAAGATAGGCTTTAAAATACGCGAGCATTCTATGCAACGTTATCCGTATATTTTGGTGGCCGGCAAACGTGAAATGGAAAATAACGAGATTTCAGTGCGCAGACGCGGCGGCGAAGATTTAGGTTCTATGTCGATCGAAGCGTTTGTGGCGCTAGTGAAAAAAGAAACAATAGAGGGATAATTATTAAAAAACCAAGTACTAAGAATAAAACTCGAGTTAACGACTATATTAGAGTTTCAGAAGTTCGATTGATTGATGCGCAAGGTGGGCAAGTTGGTATTGTTGATACTAATGAGGCCAAGCAAAGAGCTAAAGAAGTTAATTTAGATTTGGTAGAGGTATCTCCGAATGCTGTACCACCTGTTTGTAAAATCATGGATTTTGGTAAATATCTTTATGAATTGAAGCAGCAAAAGAAAGAAGCTAAAAAGAAACAAAAGAAAACCCAGGTTAAAACCATTAAATATCGCCCAGGAACAGAAGAAGGCGATTACCAAATTAAATTTAGAAATTTGGTCAAATTTTTAGATAATGGTGACAAGGTTAAAGTGAGTATTTGGTTCCGTGGTCGCGAAATGCAACACAGAGAACTAGGCATGGAAATGCTAGATAGAATTGAGAAAGATACAGAAGAATTTGCTAATGTAGAACAAAAAGCAAAGATGGAGGGTCGTCAGCTAGGCATGATGCTGGCACCCAAATCAAAGAAGAAGTAACGATGCATTAAATGATACTGAGTTATTCAGTCTTTATCGTACCCAAGTGTACTGTTCAAGATTGAAAAGCCTTGTCTAATTTACACCTCGTTATTTCTTCAGTTTTATAATAAGTTATTCATATGAATAACAAATATGTCCAAAGGACAAGGAGAAAATTATGCCGAAGTTAAAAACCAATAGAGGCGCTGCAAAACGCTTCAAAAAAACCGCAAAGGGCGGTTACAAATGTAAACACTCGCACTTACGTCATATCCTGACTAAAAAGAGCACTTCAAGAAAACGTGGTTTACGTTCACCTGATACTGTAGAGAAGGTAGATGTACCAATGGTTCGTAGAATGTTACCGTATAGTTAAAGGAGAATAGAAAATGGCAAGAGTATCAAGAGGTGTGCAGGCGCACGCAAAACACAAAAAGATTTTAAAGAAAGCTAAAGGCTATTACGGTGCACGATCAAAAGTTTATCGTGTTGCTAAGCAAGCCGTTATTAAGGCTGGTCAATATGCATACCGCGATCGTCGTCAGAAGCGTCGTCAGTTCCGAAGACTTTGGATTGTACGTATTAACGCAGAAGCTCGTAATTGTGGTTTAAGCTATTCAAGATTAATTGATGGCTTAAACAAAGCGGGTATCGAGATTGATCGTAAAGTTTTATCAGATATTGCAATTTTTGATAAAGCCGCATTCGCCAAGATTGCGGATCAGGCGAAAGAGGCCATTGCTAAAGCAGCCAAATAGCCAAACTTAAAGCCATGATTTATCATGGCTTTTTTCATACCAAATTATTAAACTAAATGATTAACACAATTCTTGAAAAAGCTAAATTAGCAATTGCTGATGCGCAAGATTTAAAAGCACTGGATGAACTTAGGGTTACCTTTCTAGGTAAAAAAGGGGAGCTAACAGCCTTATTAAAAGGCTTAGGAAAACTCTCCAAAGAAGAGCGTCCTAAAATGGGTGAAGCCATTAACCAAGCAAAGGTGAGTGTTCAGACGCAGCTAATAGATAGAAAAAATCATTTAGAAACAATCGAGTTAGAAAAGCGATTGCTAGAGGAGCAGGTAGATGTTTCTTTGCCAGGTCGTCACGCTGAGATGGGCGGTCTGCATCCGGTTACAATTACACTTAAGCGTATTCAGTCATTATTTGCTAAAAATGGTTTTGAAGTGGCAACTGGCCCTGAAATCGAAGACGATTTCCATAATTTTACAGCACTTAATATTCCTGAGCATCATCCAGCGCGTGCCATGCACGATACTTTTTATTTTGATGGAAGTACAGTGTTAAGAACGCATACTTCACCAGTGCAAATTCGCACACTGGAAAAGCAAAAGCCACCAGTTCGTGTGATTGCACCAGGGCGCGTATATCGTTGTGATTCCGACATTACGCATACACCGATGTTTCACCAGGTTGAAGGCCTAATTGTTGATAAAAATGCAAATTTTGCCCAGCTAAAGGGTTTGTTGATTGACTTCTTACGTGCTTATTTTGAAAAAGAAGACTTAAAGGTGCGTTTTCGTCCATCTTACTTTCCATTTACAGAGCCATCAGCTGAAGCAGATATTGAGTGTGTAATTTGTGGTGGTGAGGGTTGTCGTGTTTGTAAAAAAACTGGCTGGCTAGAAGTTCTAGGATGTGGCGTGGTACATCCAAATGTTTTAAACTCTGTAAATGTTGATTCTGAAGATTACACAGGATTGGCATTTGGCATGGGTGTAGAGCGTTTGGCAATGTTACGTTATGGTGTCAACGATCTTAGATTATTCTTTGAAAATGATATACGTTTTTTAAAACAATTTAAATAATATGAATATTTCAACATCTTGGTTACGTGAGTGGATCTCACCAGTTGTTACTGACGAAGTGCTCGCTGAGCAACTAACAATGGCAGGTCTAGAAGTGGACGGCATTGAAACTGTTGCGCCTGCTTTTAGTAAGGTGGTAGTTGGTCATGTTGTGTCTTGTGAAAAACATCCAGATGCTGACAAGCTCAATCTGTGCCAAGTTGATGTAGGCTTAGAAGAGAATGTGCAAATCATTTGTGGTGCTAAAAATGTACGTACTGGGCTTAAAGTAATGGCCGCCTTAGTCGGTGCTAAACTGCCAGGTGATTTTAAAATTAAAAAAGCCAAGCTTCGTGGCGTTGAGTCGTTCGGCATGATTTGTTCTGAGTCAGAACTAGGGTTGAGCGACTCTTCTGATGGTATTGCTGAGCTAGATGTTGATGCGCCAATTGGCCAAAATATCAGAGAGTATTTGGATCTTGATGATCATATTATTGAGTTAGATATAACGCCTAATCGTGGCGATTGTTTCTCAGTGTTAGGTGTGGCGCGTGAAGTGAGCGCTAATTACAATATGGCATTTGTGATGCCAGAAATTCAGGTTAATGCATCTGGCGTGTCCAGTGTTAACACCAAAGTGAGTAACACCAAAGCTTGCCCAAAATACCTCACTCGAACTATTAAAGGGATTGACAATTCAGTTAAAACCCCGCAATGGATGGTGGACAAACTTACTCGTTCAGCCCAAGCAACACATTCACCTGTCGTTGATGTTACTAACTATGTATTAATGGAGCTAGGGCAGCCTATGCACGGCTTTGACTTGTCTAAGATTAGTGGAGACATTGAAGTTAGAAACGCTCGATCAGGTGAGACACTTGAGCTGCTTAATGATTCAACAGTTGAGCTAAAAGCAGATACACTTGTTATTGCAGATGATCATTCTGTATTGGCTATAGCTGGTGTGATGGGTGGTGAGTCGAGCTCTACTCAGCCAACTACCACTGATATTTTGTTAGAAAGTGCTTTTTTTGAGCCAGTATCACTCGCAGGAAAGGCGAGAAATTACGGCCTGCATACAGAGTCATCACTGCGCTTTGAGCGAGGCGTTGATTTTAACATTACTGAGTTGGCACTTGATCGTGCAGCACAATTGATCGTTGAAATATGTGGTGGTGAAGTAAGCGAAATAGCCAGTAGCGTTGACCAATCAGCTTTGCCAATACTCGATCCAATTACCATTAGCCAAGCTAAAATTCAAAAAGTTTTGGGTTTTGAGCTAGATAGTCAATGGATTGAAGAAAAATTCATCAATCTTGATTTTGAAATTAGCGACAAAACAGCTGACTCGTGGACCATTATTCCGCCAAGCTTTAGGTTCGATATTCGTATTCCTGCTGATTTAATTGAAGAATTGGCTCGACTTTATGGCTATGATAAGTTACCTGTGCAAAAGCTATCTTTAGATGCCAATATTAATGTTATTAAAGAAGCTCAAGTTGATAAATATGATGTCATGCAAGCTTTAGTGAGTCGCGGTTATCAAGAGGTTATTACTTATAGCTTTATTTCTGAAAAATATCAGGAATTCATCGATCCATCTGCTCAGAAAATAACACTTTCAAATCCAATATCAGCTGATATGTCGACTATGCGTTCGTCACTTTGGGCCGGTCTTTTGCAAACAGTAGAATCGAACCAAAGGCGTGGTCATACCGATGCAAGATTTTTTGAAATTGGTCTGTGTTTTGATGGTGTTCAAGCTGATCAGCAGTCAAATAAACTTGCAGGTGTTGTTTCAGGTAATCGGTTTAATGCTCAGTGGTCAGGCGAGACTCAAGCGTTAGATTTTTTTGATGCTAAAGCAGATCTTGAGTCGTTATTAAGTTTTACGTCAGCTAACTTTAGTTTTGAAGCAGGCGAGCATTCAGCCTTACAAAAAGGCCAAAGTGCGAAGATTAGTCTGAATGGCGATATTGTGGGTTGGATTGGTGCATTATCGCCAACCCTCCAAAAAGAATTATCACTGCCTAAATGTTATTTGTATGAGGTTGATTTGGACGCTGTTCTCACAGGAAAAGTTGCCAAATATAAAGCTTTTTCATCTTATCAGCAAGTACAAAGAGATCTTGCAATTGTTGTTGATAAAGCAACGCCAGTTGCTCAGTTGACAGATGCAATCAACAATTTACAACAAGAGCATTTTATGGGCGTGAGCTTGTTTGATGTTTATGAAGGCGAGCACATCGACTCTAGCAAAAAGAGTGTTGCGCTTAATTTAAGCTATCAATCTCTAGAGGCTACCTTGGCAGATGACGAAGTCAATGCGAAGGTAGAAGAGGTGTTGACGCTAATGCAAGATAAATTTTCAGCTACTCTTCGATAATGTCACTCAGTAAAAAAGATATTGCCGACGCATTAGTTCGTGAGATTGAAATAACACATGCGCAAGCACTTCAATTAACCAACGACTTTTTTAATCAAATCAGATTAACACTTGCGTCTGGGGAAGAAGTCAAACTATCTAGTTTTGGTAATTTCATCCTAAGAGAGAAAGCTGCCCGCCCAGGTCGAAACCCTAAAACAGGAGAAGCGGTAGAGATATCAGCGCGAAAAGTAGTTAATTTTAAAGCAGGACCCAAGCTTAAGAAGCTTACTCAAGCTGGCTAGTTAGCTGTTAATCTGAAATAGCATTCATAAAACCTTTTAAAACTGGCATAACCTTGTCAACAATTTTCTGATTTTTTTCGTTATTATTGACATGTCCTTTAATAATCTTTTGCGTATCTAGTAACTTTGTTTGATAATCATCATCAATCTCAAAATTGATAAAATAAAAGCCTTTGGCTTTATCTCTTACTGATCTGACAGATAAAAAGTCGGTTTCCCAAGCAAGTTCAGCCGTGTACACTGCATTAGATTCTGTCGTATCTTTTTGCAATAAAATAATAGTACCGCCAAAATGAAAAATAAAATGACTAGCGCCACAATTCGAAGCCGGGCTTGCGGTAAGCTCTCCACTTTCTAATGCATCAGCAATTTGCTTTAATTGTGTGTTGTTAAGTTGGATGTATTTGGCATCTAAATAGTCATCAATATTGGTATCTGGATGGTTGTTTTGAATATACTCAACTAGCTTATTTAACATGAGAATCCTATTTGTAAATTAAACAGAGGAATTATACCCGATTCCAGTTTTGTTGTTAGACTGCTGTTTAGCGCTTGTCCGTTTGGACTGCTGTTTAGCGCTTGTCCGTTTGGACTGCTGTTTATCGCCTGTCTAATGAGTCTGCGTACTTAATAGCATAGACGTCAAAGATACTGATGGCCATAGCTGCAATAATTGGCCCTATAAATAAACCTAAAACGCCAAATTGAATAATTCCAGCCAAGGTTGATAAAACTGTAATTAAAGTATGGTCTAATGGGCTAGATTGCTGACTATATTGAGTAAACTTTTGAATAATTAAGGGTCTGACAAAATGATCAACAATAATTCCAATAAATACAGCACCAAACACAACAATTATTAAGGCTTCTGTTGTTTGCCCTTGTGCATAAAGATAAATACTTAATGGTAACCAAATAATTAGTCCGCCAAGTACCGGAATGAAGCTGGCAAGCGCCATAGCAATACCGAAATACAAACCTGGCAAGCCTATTATTGTTACTGCAATAGCAAATAAAATTCCTTGTAATAGTGCAATACTAAAGACACTACCTACTAATGTAATAGATAGACTTGAAAATTGTTTTAAAAGAATGTCATCCAAGTGATTCTCTAAAGGCGAAAGATCTTTGAGACGCTTAATTGTGTTTTTGCCGTCTATATAAAAGTAGTAAAGGGCAAAAATGCTAATCACTAAGAAGAGTATAAAATTCGAGGATAAGGATAATATGCTGCTCAAAATAACCACTGAAAAATCTTTAATACTAATTAATAACCCTTCTAAATTATTATTGGCTGCTGTGCTTAGTGTCGCTTTAAGTGATTCAGGAAAAGGTAGCCCGAGAATAGTTTTTTCAAGCAATTGACGGCTTTTTTCAAGGCTAAAGTCGGTGTTAATGGTTTGAATCAATGTGGAGATTTCAAGTCCGCTAATTAGCAAAATATAGCTCAGTGGTAGAATAAGAATAGTGGTTACTAATAGCGTCATTACTAGCGCTGCATTATTAGCAGATAGGCGATTTTTGAGTTGGCTGTATTGAGAAAAGGTAGCGATAGCAATAAGCAGTGCTAAGAATAAAGCGGGTATAAAAGGCATTAATAGCCAAATAAGTCCACCAAGGGCAAGTAGCAATAAGCTCAGCATAAAGCCATGTTCGTAGGGGGCTTGGTTTTTCATGATAATTAATATTCCATTTTAATAATGTTGTAAGCTACCTGCTCGTAAGGATGGGAGAATTTCATCGCTTTAATGGCCAAATCAAGATTGTCATCAACGCAGAGCATTTCAACTTTATATTCTTCTATGGCTTCTAATTCACCCAGCAGTCCAATAGCGGGCTGTGCCTCATTAATGGGTTTGAACTGTCCCATGCCAATTGTTTGCCAGGCGCATTGTTCGTAGTTATCAAATTGGCCGGCACCTGCGTCAAACATTGCATTTTTGACAATTTCCAAGTCGGCCTCTGGCACATAAAAACTAATTTGATACATGTTAAAAAATTCCTTTTAAATACGCTTTTCGCTCAATTTCATCCATATGTTCAATCGCATATCTTAAAGTAGTTCTTGGAAGTTGTGCGTAATTTTCTCTTAAGAAAGCTTTGCATAGGTTGTTATTTTTCTTGTAAACCTCCCTTAGCATCCAGCCTACTGCCTTGTGAATAAGATCTTCATGATCGTTTAACAACAGTTTACCAATGGATAAAGTAGGACTAAATTCACCTTGTTTAATAAAAGCAAAAGTGGCCACAATAGCAATACGTTTTTTCCATAAATTGTCTGATTGGGACAAATCAAAAAGTAGGGGTAATTTGTCTTGATGATGGAAAATATAATCACCCATAACCTGAGGTGTTGAATAATCAACCAGATCCCAGTTGTTGACTGTATGAATATTTTTAAGATAATAACCAAACACTTTGTCTTGCTGACCAGCTTGATATTGCTTAACCAATATGATCAATCCGCAATAACGAACTTCATGAATAGGATGGTTGATCAACTGACTTATTTGCTCAAAAGCAATATTTTTAAAGTATTGCTTAGCGATTTGACGAGTATACGCAACACGAACCCCTATAAATTGGTCGTTTTCAGCATATTGCCCTAGGCCAGTTTTAAAGTACACCTCATTTTGTTTTTTTCGTTCAGCAGTTGCAAAAGATTTTAGTTCTGCAATAATTTTATTAGCGCTCATCGACTATACTATGGGTTTTTATTAAGAGTTTAATCATACATGCAAACAACGTATTTTGCCGGTGGATGTTTTTGGTGTGTTGAAGCAATATTTCAGCGTATTTCAGGTGTGACGAGCGTGGTATCTGGCTATTGTAATGGACATACTCAAAACCCTAGTTACGCAGATATTTGTACAGGTAGTACGGGTCATGCTGAGGTGGTTAAAATTGTATTTGACGAAAAAAAGGTAACATTTCAACAATTATTAGCTGTATTTTTTGACACACATGATGCTACGACATTGAATCAGCAAGGTAATGACAAAGGCACGCAATATCGATCAGCCATATTTTATGAAGATATCGAACAAAAAAATATAGCACAGCAATATAGCCAAACATTGGGTGATAATATTGTGACAGAAGTGAGCGCTCTGGATGTGTTTTATCCAGCGGAAAACTACCATCAAAACTACTTTAACAACAACCCTGATCAAGCTTATTGCAGAATGCTAATTGCACCCAAACTCAATAAATACTTTCACTCATGAACGATCAAGAACTACTTAGATATTCTCGCCAAATTATGCTACCACAAGTAGGTATTGAAGGCCAACAAAGCTTGTTAGAATCTACGATGTTATTAATTGGTGTTGGTGGTTTGGGCTCTCCTAGTGCCTTGTATTTAGCAGCAGCTGGCGTAGGACATCTTATTATTGCTGATTTTGATAAAGTTGAGCTATCAAATCTGCAGCGTCAAGTGATTCACCATACGCCTAATATTGGTCAATACAAAGTCGATTCTGCCCAGGAAAAGATGTTGGCCATTAATCCTGATATTAAAGTCACCACTCTCAAGGATCTTAGTGAGGAGAATCTTAATCATTGGGTGTCAAAGGCGAATGTTGTGCTCGACGGTACGGATAATTTTGCTACGCGCTTTAAGATTAATGCTGCTTGCACGCAAAAGCAAGTGCCACTTGTTTCTGCAGCGGTTATTCGTTTTGAGGGGCAATTATCAGTCTTTAAAGGTTATGAGGCGGATCAGCCTTGTTATCAGTGCTTGTATGGCAAAACAGGGGAAGAGGGTGAAAGCTGTGCAGAAAGCGGAATCCTTGCCCCGGTTGCAGGAATTATGGGTACGCTACAAGCACTGCAAGCACTTAAAGTGGTGTTAAATTTGGGAGAACAGTTAACAGGAAAATTAATGATAATTGATGCGCTAAAGCTAGACTTTAGAACGGTAGGAGTTGCTAAAGACGCCGCTTGTCCAATTTGTAAGAACTGAATTAAAAAACTAATTAAATGCGCTAAATTTAATAGCGTTAAATTGGATAATTTTTTTTATAAAAAATAGATTATTGGTAGACATCGCGGTATAATTACTCAGATTATAAATTTTATTGATTAAAGTATTTTTTAGTTGTAGACCTTTACAGCGGATACTTTAAGTTTTTCTAGGAGTAGAATATGAGCGGACAAATGCAAAGACCTGCAGTTCCAACTGGTGTAACAGGTAAAAAAGGCTTCCAAGTTACAACAACCCAAAAGACAGTAGACGGTAAAGTACCAGCAGGTTTTCACGTTGGGTATACAACTGAATGGGAATCTGTTCAAACTGAAGTGCCATACCAAACACCTAAGAAGCCATAATTTTTAATTAAATTATTGTTACAAAAAAGCCGCAAACTGAGCAATTAGTTTGCGGCTTTTTACGTTTTAAGCATTCTTAAGAGTCATTCTTAAAATTTCTAAATTTTTAAAGATTTAAGATTAAACCATCTTATTTTTAGTTGTTTATGTCTTATAAATGCATTTTTAAGAGGATGTTTGCTCTGAACTTAATCTTTTTAAGTAGTTAATTTAGTTCATTTGCAATATTTGCTAAATTTTTAAAATTAGCTGTTAACTTATTATGGATATATTGAGTTAAAATTATCAACTTAAATCTAAGCAATATATTAATAAAAGGAGAGTGTTATGTTTGATAGATCTCAAACTTTAGCCAAAGTAGATAATGAAATTTCAAATGCAATTATTGCAGAAGTGGCTCGTCAAGAGGCACATATCGAGCTGATTGCTAGTGAAAACTACACGTCGCCAGCTGTGATGGAGGCCCAAGGCTCTCAGCTTACTAATAAATATGCTGAAGGTTATCCTAAAAAACGATATTATGGCGGTTGTGAGCATGTTGACGTTGTTGAACAATTGGCAATTGATCGTGCTAAAGAATTATTCGGCGCAGATTATGTGAATGTTCAGCCACATTCTGGCTCTCAAGCAAATGCAGCAGTTTTTCAGGCTTTGTTAGTGCCAGGTGATACTATTTTAGGTATGAGTCTTGCACATGGTGGACATCTAACTCATGGTGCAGCACCTTCTTTTTCTGGCAAAAATTTTAACGCCATTCAATACGGTTTAGATGAAAGTACTGGTGAAATTGATTACGCTCAAGTAGAGGCACTAGCCAAAGATCATCAGCCAAAAATGATTATTGCAGGTTTTTCAGCGTATTCCCGCGTGGTCGATTGGCAGCGTTTTAGAGATATTGCTGATTCAATAGGTGCGTATTTATTGGTGGATATGGCGCATGTTGCTGGCCTTGTTGCTGCAGGTGAATATCCATCGCCAGTAGGTATTGCTGACGTAACAACCACCACTACACATAAAACTTTACGTGGTCCTCGTGGCGGTCTAATTTTAGCCAAAGCCAATGAAGAGATTGAGAAAAAGCTGAATTCAGCGATTTTCCCAGGTATTCAGGGCGGCCCACTCATGCATATTATTGCTGCTAAAGCGGTGTGCTTTAAAGAGGCAATGAGCGATGAGTATAAGACTTATCAAAAGCAAGTTAAGGTCAATGCGCAAGTGATGGCTGATACCTTTATTAAACGTGGTTTTGACGTGGTTTCTGGCGGTACAGATGATCATTTATTTTTAGTGAGCTTCATTGATCAAGGTTTAACTGGTAAGGCAGTTGACGCAGCACTTGGCAATGCCCATATTACGGTAAACATGAACGCTGTACCAAATGATCCACAATCACCATTTGTAACTAGTGGCATTCGCGTGGGTACGCCTGCGATAACTACTCGAGGATTTGGTGAAGCCGAATGTCGTGATTTGGCTAGCTGGATTTGTGATATTTGTGATGATCTAGATAATCAAACTGTGATCGATGAAGTGAAAGCAAAAGTAGCTAAGGTTTGCGCTAAGCATCCGGTTTACAAATAGTTAGCGTTAAGAGGGAGAATGCGCTGTCCATTTTGTCAGTCTGACGATACCAAAGTATTAGATACACGTTTAGTGGATGATGGCTCGCAAGTGCGCAGGCGTCGAGAGTGTACTTCCTGTGGTGAGCGATATTCTACTCGTGAAACGGTTGACCTAAATTTACCGCGCTTAATTAAAAGCGATGAATCTCGTGAATCATTTAGCGAAGAAAAACTTCGTTCTGGTCTGCTTAAAGCCTTGGAAAAACGTCCGGTTAAAACCTCGCAAATTGAAACCTCTATTGCTCGGATTTCACGCAAACTAATGACTCAAGCAGAGCGTGAAGTGTCTTCAGCCAAAATTGGCGAATGGGTAATGGAAGAACTTAAAGCGCTAGATGAGGTAGCCTACATTCGCTTTGCCTCAGTTTATCGTCAATTTCAAGATATCGAAGCTTTCAAAAATGAGATTGAAAAGCTCATGCATAAATAATGGCAAAAACCAAGGTTGAATTTGTTTGTCGTGAATGCGGCTCATCGCAGCCACAATGGGCAGGCCAGTGTCTCGATTGTAAAGCTTGGAATACATTGGAGGAGGTGGTTTTATCTCAAGCAACTTCCTCAAAGCCTGAAAGCCTTAAAGATCTTCCACCATCAAAAGTTCAAAATTTATCAGACATTAAATCCGAAAATAGAGCTAGGCTTTGTACTGGAATTAGCGAGCTGGATCGAACACTGGGTGGTGGGCTAGTAGATGGCTCCGTGGTGCTTATTGGTGGAGATCCAGGTATTGGTAAATCAACCCTTATATTGCAAGCGATGGCAGCTATTAATAAAACAGATACCACCTTGTATGTTAGCGGTGAGGAGTCAGCTCAGCAGATAAGTGATCGTGCAATTCGCTTAAATATTCATGAAGATATTCTTTTACTGAGCGAAACACTTCTAGAAAAAATTATTAAGCTGGCCAAAGAGGTTCGGCCAAAAGTTATCGTAATTGACTCCATTCAGACTATGGTTACCGATGGCTCAACTTCGGCTCCAGGATCAGTCACTCAAGTGCGTGATTGCGCTGCACAACTGACTCAGTTTGCCAAGCAAACCAATACTATTTTGCTAATGATTGGCCATGTTACTAAGGGTGGTGCTTTAGCTGGTCCAAGAATTTTAGAGCATATGGTTGACGCTGTACTTTATTTTGAGGGTGATGCGGGCGGGCGTTATCGTATTATTCGCGCTGTCAAAAATCGCTTCGGCGCTGTTAATGAAATTAGTGTCTTTGCCATGGGTGAAACAGGCTTGCAGCAAGTAGAAAATCCTTCGGCTATTTTCTTATCTAACCAAGCTAAGCCATCTCCAGGCTCAATGGTGATGGTTACGCGTGAGGCTACGCGTCCATTAATGATCGAAGTGCAAGCTTTAGTTGATCAAGCAGGTAGTAACCCAAAGCGAGTGAGTGTTGGTTTAGAGCAAAATCGACTAGCATTGCAATTAGCTGTGTTGCATAAACATGGCGGTATTGCTACGCACGATCAAGATGTTTTTGTTAATGTAGTCGGTGGTATTAAGGTGAGTGAAACTGCTTCTGATTTGGTGGTAATGCTGGCTATTATGTCTTCGCTTAGAGATAAAGTAATTCCAAATGATTGGATCGCTTTTGGTGAAGTGGGCTTAACAGGTGAGGTGCGCCCAGTTTATAATGCCCTTGAGCGTTTACAAGAAGCGCAAAAACACGGCTTTAAGGTAGCTATTATACCAAAGGGTAATTTACCTAAAAAAGCCTCTAATGGCTTGAAAATTGTCCCTGTAGAATATCTATATCAAGCTTTGCAATACATGAGCGAAAATACATAATTTTTTAAGAGTCTTTCCAAGTCAAGATTGTTCATCACGTAAATTTTGTAAAGGTTTAATTTTAGACACGTAGCTACCAACTAGCCAAGCCATAAGCATAATCAGAAGAGTAGCTAGCAATAAAACAATTATAAGTGCATTGAAATGAACATCAAAAATTCGTTCAAATGTTAAGTATGAAAATGCAAATGAAACTGCGATACTTAATATTACACCAATAAACACTGCAATAATTGCAGGTAAAGAAAACTCAATTAACATAAGTTTTTGTAAAGATAACGAAGACATTCCGAGGGTTTTCAGTAGCGATAATTCTGTTTTTTTCTCATAAGCACGCATAATAGAAATTGAAAAAACAACCATCATTCCAGACAGGAAAGTGATAGTTGCTAAAAATAAAATTAACTCTAAAGCTTTTGCGCCAATATTTAAAGTAGAGTCAATTAGTTTTTGAATATCAATAGCCGAAATATTTGGATACGCCTCTATTAATGCTTTTCTAAACTGAAACTTATTTTCACCTTCAATATCAGGGATATTGGCAATATAAGTTTTCGGTGCTAATATCAATGCTTGAGTTTGAAATAAAACAAAAAAATTAGGCTGAAAACTATTCCATTTAACGCTGCGTAAGTTTTGGATAATGCCTTCAATAGGAACGCCCTGAATATCAAAAACTAACAGATCACCAATTTTTAGATTATTGCGTTTAGCAAATTTTTCTTCAATTGAAACTTGAGCGGTGCCTTCAAGAGAGTATTTATCAAAAGAATTGCCTGTAACAATTTTTTCTGATGGTAGTAGTTTTTGACGATAGCTAAGATTAAATGCTCGAAGAAGTCCTAGTTTTTTTTGGTCAGGGTTATCATACCGTCGCCCAACAGGAACATTGTTGACGTGCGTTAATCGGCCACGAACTAATGGCGAAATATAATCTAATCTTAATCCAGATTTAATAATTAGCTTTTCCAGGCCTTCAAGTTGCTCTTCTTGAATATCGATGAGAAAATAATTAGGCAATAATGAGCCTTTTGGTTGCTTGATTTCATCGCTGATACCCATAGAAATTTGTGGGATTATTGCTATTAGAAATACACCTAAAGCTATTGATGTAGCGCCTGAAATGGTGGCATTTCTATGTCGTGCAATTTGTCGTAATGCCATTTTATAAAGACCTTTGTGTCTTTTGCTAAGCCACAAAGAAAAATCACAAATAAGCGATACGCAGCCAATTAAAAGTAATAAAACAAAGCAAAATACTAGTATGAAAAAACTTCCTTGTATCCAATTTGTTAAGTATGTTGCTACTAACCAGAAAAAAATTAACCCAGGCAGGTAAAAAAACCACTGTTTTTTATTTTGACTAACTACCGGAACACCTTCGCTTTTAAGTAGAACAATGGGCTTAATATTTCTAACTTGTAGCAAGGTAGGTAAAGAAAATAATAAGGCTGAAAAAATAGCGATTAAAAGACCAGCGAATGCAGTTGTAAAATTGAATAAGACAAATTCAAAATCTCCAATATAATCCGAAAAGTAAATACTAAAGATATAGCTTAACAATCCACCAAAGAGTATAGCCAAAATGCCGGCAAATGATGCTAGTAACAATAACTGTATTAGTATAATAACGTTAGATTGTTTGTTAGACAATCCTAAACAAGCTGCAATGGCTGAACTTTTAAGGCGTTTTAAAGCATAATTTCTAAATAAAAAAGCTGTACCGATGCCAGATAAAAATAAAGCTATCAAGGATACTATATTTAAAAAACCAGTAATATATTCTAATAATACATCTAGTCGCTCGCTAGCATCTTTTAAGCTACGTACACGTAAGTCGCCAGCATTTGGATAATGCTGATAGATTAATGAAATCAGACCTTGTTTTAAGTTGTCGATCGACTGAATGTTTGGCAGCTTAATATTAATACTAGAAGATGCTCGACTTCCTAACAATAACAAACCAGTATCTTTAATATATTGGCGATGAATATATACAGTTGGAACAAAAGCACTAAATGCACTCCCCATTTGAGGCAAGCGATTAATTGTTTGATTGATTGTGAATGAAGTATTTCCAATTTTAACTTTATTGCCAACCTTAACTTGTAATAATCGCATACTCTCTTTATCAAGCCAAATACCTTTCTGTTCTAGCAAACTCTCACTAATAGACACACTATTAACTTTACCATTTTGAATGGAAAAATCACTATATAGATTAAAATTTGCATCAACGCCTCGAACATTAAATAGTGCTGTTTGTTCAATACTATTAACCATAGAGAAAAGGCTAACGGTTTCTGTAATTTCAAAATTTGAGTTATTTTTAACTAAAAATTCTTTTACTTTTTTAGAAAGATCTTGTGGCAAGGGTTGGCGGCTAGAAATTTGCAAGTCACCATTAAGAATTTTTTTTAAATTGTGATTAAAGTATTTATCAACACCTACACTAATATTTCCAATAAAAACAAAGCCAACTAGTCCAAGCCAAAGGTTAATAGCGAAAAAAATCGAAAAAAATCGATTGTTAAATAATTCTTTAAGAGCATAGCGACTTAAAAAAGAAAAACGGCTAAATGTCATCTAATTGACCATTTATTAGCTTTAATTCTCGATCACAACGATTTGCCAATGCTAAGTCATGTGTTACAAGAAGCAAGGTTAGGTTTTTTGATTGCACTAAATCAAACAGAAGATTTGTAATAATTTGTCCTGTTTCTAGATCTAGATTGCCAGTAGGCTCATCTGCAAAAATAACTTTAGGCTCGTTGATTAAGGCTCTAGCAATAGCTACTCGTTGCTTTTCTCCACCGCTCAATTTATTAGGTAAAGCATCTTGTCGGCTAGATAAACCTACTAGCTCTAAGAGCTCTTTAGCTTTATCATTGGCATTATTTTTTGCAACAATATCAAGTGGTAAGGCAACATTTTCTAAAACATTTAAGTGAGGCAGTAAGTAAAAACTTTGAAAAATAAATCCAAGTTTTTGAGAGCGAAATTTTGTCAATTGATTTTCACTCATACAAGTTATTTCTTCTGTATCAATAACAATATTTCCTGAGGTAACGTTATCAATTCCTGCTAATAAAGATAATAGTGTTGTTTTTCCACTTCCTGAAGTTCCTGTAATAGCAGCTGATTGTCCTTTCTTAATAGTGAAGTTAATATTTCGTAATACTGGCAAGTCATCACCTGATGGTAACTGATAAGTTTTGAATAAATGTTGAACAGAAATCATTTAATTTTGCAATTGAACCTTAAGATAAGGGTAAATATTTTCTGCCATAATAATATGCCCTTTTGCATTCGGATGAATTCCATCTGCTAAGTTTAAATTGGCCTTACCCGCAATATTTTTTAGCAAAAAGGGGACTAGGGAAGTCTCAGTTAAATCTGCAATTATTTGATAGCTGTCAAAAAAGTCTTTAGAATACTGCAAACCATAATTTGGCGGTATGCGCATACCTAGTAATAACACCTCTAATCCTTGAGACTTTGCTAGAAGAATCGCTCTCTTTAGATTTTCACGTAAAGCTTCGATAGGCTGTCCACGCAAGCCATCATTTGCTCCTAAGGCTAAAACCAAATGAGTAGGTTTTGTTTGTAATAGCCACTTCAGTCTAGAAACAGCACTAGCTGAAGTGGAGCCACTGACACCTGAATTAATAACTTTAATTGAAAAGCCGTTTTCTTGTAATTTTTTTTGCAATAATTGTGGATATGACTGGCTAGGATTGATTCCAAATCCTTCAGTCAAAGAATCACCTAAAAACAATACTCGATTTTTTACTTCAGCACTTACATGGACAGGTAAGTAAGATAATAGTAATAGTAAGAACAGACGCATAAATGTAATCATAATTTTAATTTTATTATGTTTTTATGCTCTAAATGGCTTAAAGTTTGAAAGTGTTTTCATCTATAAAATATTACCTATAAAACACTTCATTTAATTGTAAGCATTTGATATTTATAGCTAACTTGATACGTAATATAATGATTAAAAAATTGTTTTTTATTAAAGAGGATAGCAATGATATTAGAAATTGTATTTGCAGCAGGATGTTTCTGGGGGGTGGAAAAAAATTTTGAAAAGATTGAGGGTGTTACTCAAGTGATTTCTGGCTATGCTGGAGGCAATTATGATAATCCAACTTATGATGAAGTGCTCAAGAACAAAAATTTGAAAAATTCCAGTTTTGTTAGTTTTTTACAAAATATTGGGCTCACTGATAAAAGTGAGTTGAAAATTGATAAAGAATTGGTTAATCACACTGAAGTGGTTAAAGTCACTTACAACTCAGACAAGGTTTCTACTGAGTCTTTGATTAAAAATTTTTGGGAAATTCACAATCCAACTCAAGTCAATGGTCAGGGTAATGATATCGGTGATAATTATCGATCAGCTCTCTACTGGACAACAAAAGACCAGGAAGCCGTTGCTTTAAACACTGGGCAAAAATTCCAAAAGTTACTAACTGCTAAAGGCTATGGCAAAATTGTCACCGAAATAAAACAGCTAGATAAATTTTGGCCGGCAGAAGATTATCATCAAAACTATTTAGTTAAAAATCCGAATGGATACTGTCCTGATCATTCAACTGGTGTGAAATTTGATTCATCAGTTGAAGTACAGAACACTCATGAAGTGATTATGCCGCTCGGTGGCATGGAGATATTAGTCATTGAGGCCGAAGATGAAGGCTCATGCTTATATTGTTTACAATTTGAACAAGACGTTACATCAAAATATAAAGGCAGCATTCCTCTTAGAAGCGCACCAATGACTGCTTTAAAGGGGTTTGACTTAAAAACACCAACTTGGGCAACGCCAACTATTTTTTTTATTAAAGATGGTAAAGAAATCTGGGCCAATCAAGGCTACATGTCTCCGAGTGAGTTTTACAAGGCCTTAGGCGAATTTAAACTTGGAAAAAAGTCCGAAGCTTTTAATGTGGCTTTTAATAAAGGTACAGATGCTCGTTTTTGTAAGCAGTATGATATTTTTAAAAACACACCTGACGGTATCTTTATCGATAAATTATCCGGCCGAGCTTTATTTGACACTCGTGATCGTTTTAATTCAAAATCTGGCTGGCTCTCATTTACCAAGCCAGTTGATGGTGAAACATATGAAAAAGCTGATAATAGCTTTGGTATGAAGCGTACCGAAATTCTTTCTATTAGTTCAGATATTCATTTAGGTCATGTGTTTAATGACGGGCCAAATGGCAAGCCAAGATATTGCATTAATGCAACTGTGCTTGAGTTTGTGCCTAGATAAGTTGAAAATAATAAAGCGTAAAAGTGTAACTATTTATTAGATAAAGATATTGAAAAAAATCCTATAAATCAACTCCTTTTTGAGCTTTAATGTTGGCTCTAAAAGCGTGCTTGATATCTTTAATTTCACTCACTGTGTCAGCGATCTCGATCAAACTCTCTGAAGCAGCTCTACCAGTAATAACCACGTGTTGATGCTTAGGTCGATTATTAAGGCTATTAATAATCATTTTTTCCTCTAAATATTGATAGCTAATCATATAAGTAAGCTCATCTAGTACCACTAAATCGATTGATTTATCTTCTAAGTAGGCCTGAGCTTTTGTCCAAGTTTCAACGGCCATGGCAGTATCATATTCTTTATCTTGCGTATCCCAAGTAAAGCCGGTTTTCATAAACACGGTTCGAACGTTAGGCTGTTTGGCTAAAAACACATCTTCGCCAGTATCTTGCACACCTTTTAAAAACTTGGCAACAGCAATTTTCATACCATAACCAAGTGCTCGACAAATCATCCCTAAGGCTGAAGAAGATTTTCCTTTGCCATTACCAGTTAGTAGTACGATAATTCCTTTATCGATATTAGCTTCTTCTATGCGAGAATCAATATGTTGTTTCTTACGCTGCATGCGAGCCTTGTATTGATCATCAGACATGGCTTTGCTTTACTTTTTCTGAGTAGAGAAGTAGGGGATAAATGAATAACGCTTATTAAGCGTAAATACAATTGATACAGCAATCATCCAGTAAAGAACTGGCGCTATTTCAGCTACTGACCATTGCGCCATGTAGGCAGGGAAGTTAGTCCAGCCAGTTTTTGCATAAGTGGCAGTAAAGAAGTAATAGCTTGATGTTGCTACTAACCATTGAGTGCTCGCTGCCACAATAACAATCATTGCATTTTTTACAATACTAGTATCAATATTTAAACTACTCATGTATTTACCAACCCAGAAAATTCCGTAGTAACTAAAGGGTAGTACGCTATAAGCAGGGGTAATACAATGAGCGCTAACACCTTCATGTACGATTGCATAGTTATCAATTGCAATAGCACTGATGATAATTGTAAAAGCCACCCAGAATTGACGTAAGTAAATGCCAGCAATAAATAAGGCTGGAATAGTAAAATCAGGTAAATGCGCAAGGCTTGATAGCCAGTTAGAATGTCCACGAGAAACAATCATTAGTAGCACTATGATGAATACAGCAAATAGCGTCTTAGTTTTGTTAATTTGATCTGTCATTTGACATCCTATTTATTCAAAGTTAATGGTTTTATTATAGTCAATGTTATTGCCAATCGGTAAAGACAAAACCATCACGCTCAACAGTTTCACCTTGAGTAATATTAATAGGGTTGCTAAAGTCTGGTGAATCGTACACAAAGGTATGAAATTCTCCGTTTTCTCCACAAGGATCAATACTGTTTGGCAATGAATTTAGTAAGTCTTGATTAAAGGCATGTCCGGCAAAATTGGGCGATATTTGTTTAGGATCGATGCAAGTAATATTGGCTTTAATGCCAATATCAATAATCGTCTTAGATAGTTCAGTGGTATCAATGCCCCAGCAGGGGAATATTGGCTCAATACCTGTACCGTCCATTTGAGCCATTCGATAATCACGAATGTCTTCCAGATGCAAATCACCAAAAGCCACCACCTCAATATGATCAGCTTGAATCTTGGTTATAAACTCGCCCATGATTTTTTTATAATCTGCATTCGAACAAGGAAAAGGAATTTCAATAATGTGTATCGGCAGTCCAATCTGCTTGGCTTGTTCTTGTAGTAGGTGAATGCGCACCGCATGCATAGCTACACGCTCAAACTGTTGATTAACCGTGGTAAAGAGACCCAAGAGATTAACATTTGGGTCTTTTAAAAGCAAATGCAACGCATAGGCACTATCCTTGCCACTACTCCATGAGAGTAGGGTGGGTTTAGAATCGATAGGTAAGTCCTGCTTTGATATTACGTGTAAAGTTTGCTGGATATACAACGTTTCCACCGGTAGAATTGTAGTCTCCTAGCAATGTAGCGTGTTTTTTATTAAATAGATTTTCTATATTTAGAGAAATATCAACATCTTTAGAGTAGTTGTAAGCATAACTCAGATCTGTAGAGTTAAATGCTTTTGTTTTATCTGTATTTGTATTTGAAAAGTCTTCTTCTGCATATGCTTCACTTCTGTATTTGTGCTTAAGAGCTAGTATTGAATTGTCAAATAGTTTGAACTTAATGTTAGCCGCAACAGTATGCCTTGAAACACCGGGCATTGTTTTTCCATTAAATGAGCCTCTATCTTCAGTATTGTCTTCAGAGTCAATTATTGCATCAATATAGCTATAGTTAATACCAGTGGTAACTTTGGGGTTAATAACATATTTATTGTCTATTTCAATACCAGTTTTATGTGACTTATCTAAATTTGAATTAGTTCCAAAATCATTAGCATTTTGTTTGTGAAGATATATTTCATTATTTAAGTTCGACCTAAATAATGTTAATTTTGTTTTGCTATTTTGGTTGGTATAGTTCAAGCCAATATTTAAGCTTTTACTTGTCATTGGTTTTAAAAAATCAGCAAATTTATTTGCATAACCGTCATTTGGATCTAAATAAAACGCAGTATTGATATCATGCGCTTGAAACGCTTTATTGTAATTAGAGAAAACTGACAAATTGTCATTTAATTTTTTATTAAGTCCAACATTGTATGCTGTAAGGTCAAAATTTCCAGATTTAGATGTTAAGTTGTATAAATAATCAACCTTTTCATTTCTATATCCAGCGACATAGGTTGTGTCATCCAATGAATGCTTGGCCTGAATAAAGTAGCCTTTATTGTCTTTGGTTGTCAACTTAGTGCCTTCTTTCCTTTCTCCATAAAGTTTAGAATATCCACCATCAATTGTTGTGTTGTTATTGGTGTAATTAAAAGTTAGAGAGTCACTTGTTTTCTTGTCTTTCTTAATACCGCCAGAACCCCAATAAAATGTTGTTTCACTTGCCTCTTCTTCTTCTGTGGTTTTAATGTCCAAAGTCAATGTGTTATTTATTTTAGTGTTTATGCCTAGTGAATAAACATAAGAGTTAGTGATCGAATGTGCATAATTACGCCCCGTTCCATTTTGGACTGGATCAGAATTAAATTGGGAAATAGTTTGGTATTCCGGATACCTGTAATCACTGTCGTTTTTTGCTAGTGATAATTGAATTTGTGTATTGTTGGTTGCATCAATTTTTAAATCAATTTCCTTATTTATCTGTTTGCCCCAGTCCTTATTATTAGTGCTATCAGCAACAGAAAAACCACCTCTTTCTTGTGTTTGAATTGCCGTACTAATAATTAAATCATCAGATTTTGAACTTGTTGAAATAGATTTATTAATAACGCCATAATTACCAGCTTCTAATTCTATATATGAATCATAAGCGTCTTTCATGAAGATATGGATAGAGCCACTCATTGCGCCATCTCCATAAATAACTGATCCACTACCTTTAGTGATTTCAATCCTGTCAATATTATCTAAAATTATATTCCCAATAGATTGTGATGATGATGTGTGGTTGTTAAGGCGAACCCCGTCTATGGTAATAACAACATTTTTATGTCCGTTAGTGGTGCCATAACCACGCATATCAATTTTTTGTGAAAATCTATTTCCAGCATTCGGTGTAATTGTAATAGAAGTGTTGTTGCTTAAAAAATCATAAAGATTTGTTGAGCCGGATTCTTTAATATCTTTTGATGAATATAACTCTGTAGAAAATGTTGCATCAGTATCAAAGCCGTTAAATTGGTTTGCACTAACTTTAACAGGATTTAAATAAATAGGAATAGGGCCTAATACTGCATTGGTTGTGGTGGTAAATGTGAGCGCTGAAATTGCAGCGACTAACGAGAGTTGCTTGAGTTGCATGATTATTATCCTTCGTAAAATTTAAATGACTCAATTATGTATCGGACTGATTTCTGATTAGAAAAATACCGTTGCGAGGACAGTGTAGGACTTTCACCTACTTCCATAATGAAGCTGGCAAATTATAATCTGTTTTTAAAATGGGTTTCAAGTAAAAAATTGATCTATATTAACGTAAAATAAATTCAAATTTTTTAGGAAAATAATCAATGAGCGAAACATATAATTTTAGTGCTGGCCCAGCAGCATTGCCAAAGTTAGTATTGCATCAAATGCAAGCAGAGCTTATCGAATATGGTAATGCCAAAGCCTCAGTGATGGAAATTTCCCATCGTGGCGTTGATTTTTCAGCTGTAGCGCAAAAAGCTGAGCAAGATTTGCGCGAGTTGATGAATATTCCTAATAATTACAAAGTTTTGTTTTTGCAAGGTGGCGCATCAGCTCAGTTTTCAATGGTGCCAATTAATTTATTGCGTGGTAAAAATACGGCAAATTATGCCAATACAGGCCACTGGTCAGTTAAAGCAATCGCAGAAGCTCAGCGTTATTGTGATGTAAATATCTGTACAGATAGTAGTGCTAATAAATTTACTAATATTGATGATTTTTCTAATTGGGACATTGATGAGTCTGCTGCGTATCTACATTACACACCAAATGAAACTATTGCTGGTTTAGAGTTTGATTTTATTCCTGATGTTGATATGCCGATTGTGGCTGATATGTCATCTACTATTTTGTCACGCGAGATTGATGTGTCTAAATTTGGCGTAATTTATGCTGGTGCGCAAAAAAATATCGGTATTTCAGGGCTAACCATTGTGATTGTGCGTGAGGATTTAATTGGCAATGTAGTGCCAAAACAACCGATATTATTTGATTATGCGACACAGGTAAACAATGATTCAATGTACAACACTCCTGCAACCTATCCTTGGTATGTGGCTGGGCGAGTATTTGAGTGGTTAAAAGCACAAGGCGGCGTGAAAGCCATAGCCGCTATTAATGAGAGAAAAGCCAACAAGCTTTATCAAGCAATTGACGGTTCTGATTTTTATTCAAATCCTATTAACTCAAAATACCGTTCTTGGATGAATGTACCATTTATATTGGCAGACGATAGTCTTGATAAATTGTTCTTAGAAAAGTCTTATAATGCTAACTTATTAGCACTCAAGGGCCACAAGTCTGTTGGCGGAATGCGTGCTAGTATTTACAATGCTATGCCTGAAAGTGGGGTGGATGCATTAATTGAATTTATGGCTTATTTTGAGAAGCAACATGGGTAAAAAAACACTAGCAGAATTAAGAGTAGAGATTGATGCGCTAGATAAAAAAGTGCAATCGCTCATTGGAGAACGCGCCCAGCTAGCTACAGATGTGGCAGAAGTTAAAAAAGAAGCAGATGACAATAGCGTGTTTTATCGTCCCGAGCGCGAAGCACAAGTACTTCGCTCAATTATTGAGCGTAATGATAATCTGCTTAAAGACAAAGATATGGCGCATATTTTTCGTGAAATTATGTCAGCCTGTTTGGCGTTAGAGCAACCACTTAATATCGCTTATTTGGGTCCTGAAGGGACGTTTACGCAAGAGGCAGCCTTAAAGCATTTTGGTCATGCGGTTTCTACGTTAGACTGTGCCAGTATTGATGAAATTTTTCATCAAGTTGAGAAGGGTAATGCGCATTATGGCGTGGTGCCGATTGAAAACTCATCTAATGGCGTGATTGGTGGTACGGTGGATATGCTTTATTCACAAGATCTTAAGATTTGTGGCGAGGTGGAGATTTCTATTCAGCATCAATTAATGAGTGCTGATCAGTCGCTTGAAATTAAAACCATTTACGCCCATCAACAAGCACTTGATCAGTGCCAACGTTGGCTGGCTAACCATTATCCTAATGCACAATTAAAAGCCGTATCTTCTAATGCGCTAGCAGCCCGACTGGTTAAAGATGAGGTGGGTTCTGCAGCCATTGCCTCTGAAGCTGCGCTTAGCTTGTATGGTCTAGAGCGTGTGGCTAAAAATATTGAAGACAAAACAGGCAATACCACTAGATTTTTAATACTTGGCAAAGAGGCTATCGAGCCTTCAGGCGAGGACAAAACATCTATCTTGGTTGTCACTAAACATGAGTCTGGTGCATTATTTGACTTGTTAGAACCATTTAAAGATCAAGGAATTAACATGGTGCAATTAGCACGCCATCCGATTCCTGGCGTCAAGTGGGAATATCTATTTTTGATTGATATCGAAGGACATCAGCAAGATGATAAAGTCAAATCTGCTTTAGCAGAAGTTGAAAATAGAGTGCTTAAAGTAAGCATTCTGGGTTCTTATCCTGTTGCTGTATTGTGAGTATTTGCGACACTATTAAGGGCTTAAGCCCATATCAAGGCGGCAAGCCAATTAGCGAGCTGCAACGTGAGTTTGGGCTTGAACGTGTGGTTAAGCTGGCCAGTAATGAAAACCCATTAGGTATTGGTCAAAAGGCGCTTGAGGCAATGCAGCAAGCGGTTGGTGAGGTTGATCGCTATCCTGATGGCAATGGTTTTGAACTAAAACAGGCGATCAGTGGACACCTAGATATAACAGCTGAAATGATTACGCTGGGCAACGGCTCTAATGATATTTTGGAATTAATCGCTAAAGCCTATGTGTGTGCTAAGCATGATGAAGTTATTTTTTCCCAGTATGCCTTTGTGGTGTACCCATTGGTAACCCAGGCTTTAGGTGCGACAGCTGTAGTTACCAAGGCGAATAATTTTGGCCATGATTTAGAAGCAATGTTGCTAGCCATTACAGATCATACTAAGCTAATATTTATTGCCAATCCAAATAACCCGACTGGAACATTGCTAAGCAATGAGGCGCTACACAGTTTTTTATCTCGCGTGCCAAATTCTATTGCCGTGGTATTAGACCAGGCTTATTTTGAATACTTAGACATAGCTGATGTTGCTATTGGCTGGCTTAAAGAGTTTGAAAATTTAATTATTACTCGAACTTTTTCAAAAGCTTATGGTTTAGCAGGTCTGCGTGTAGGTTATTCAGTATCAAGTGGCAAAATTGCCGACTATCTAAATCGTATTCGTCAGCCTTTTAATGTTAATCATGTGGCACAAGTAGCTGCAGTTGCCGCTTTGGAAGATCAATCTCATCTAGTGCGTTCTGTTATTGCTAACAAAAACGGTTTGCAACAACTTCAAAAAGGGTTTGACAAATTGGGCTTATCCTATATTTCCTCATCAGCTAATTTTGTGGCGGTTAAGGTTAAAGATGCGCCTAAACTTTATCAGCAATTGTTAGAGATTGGATTTATTGTTCGTCCTGTTGAGATGAAAAATTATCTAAGAGTTTCGGTTGGTACGTCTCGTGAGATTTCTGACTTTTTAGATGCGCTTAAATCGTTATTATGATAGATAAAATTTGCATTATTGGCGTCGGACTGATTGGTGGATCATTTGCAGCGGGTTTAAAAAAAGCCAATCAAGTTAAAACCATTGTAGGCTTTGGTAGGGATGAGGAAAATCTTGCCAAAGCTAAGGCGTTAAAAGTGGTTGATGAATATACATTAGACATTTCTAAAGCCCTTAAGGATGCAGATTTAGTCTTGATTGCTACTCCGGTTAATAGCTTTAAAGTCATACTTGAGATGATTAAACCCTATATAACTGAACATATGATTATCTCGGATGTGGGAAGCACCAAAGGTAGTATTATTCAAATTGCCAAGCAGGTTTTTGGACACATGCCACAGAACTTTATCCCTGCTCATCCGATTGCTGGGAAAGAAAAAAGCGGCGTTGAAGCAGCCGATTCCGATTTGTTTAACCATAAGCGTGTGATTATTACACCAGAGAAAAATGCGAATACCCAATCTGTTGTCGCTGTGAGCGATTTGTGGCAGAGTATGGGTGCAACTATAGAAATTATGAACGAAACTAAGCACGATGATTTATTAGCTATGACATCACATTTGCCTCATATGTTGGCTTTTTCACTTATGGACTATTTAATTTCTAGTAATCCACAGGCGTGCGAATATGCAGCAGGCGGGTTTAAAGATTTTTCTCGTATCGCTTCTAGTGATGCAGTCATGTGGCGTGATATTTGCATTAATAATCCCGATCAAATCATTAAGCATATTAAAGGCTACCAGAAAAGTTTAGATAAGATCGCTAATTTAATTAAAACCCAGCAACCAGAAGCTCTAGAGCAAGTATTTATTGAGGCAAAATCTGCTAGAGATGATTGGATAAAGGACTAAAGGACAGTTATAAAATAAAATTATGAGTATGTTTATTGCAAAACCGGCAGCAACTTTGTCAGGTGAATTAAAAATTCCAGGAGATAAGTCTATCTCTCATCGCTGCATTATGTTGGGCTCATTGAGTCAAGGTATTACTAAAGTATCAGGTTTTTTAGAAGGCGAAGATGCGCTCTCAACTCTGAAAGCTTTTCAGGCTATGGGCGTCAAAATTGAGCGCAAGGACGACAACGTTACCATTCATGGTGTTGGTATCAATGGCCTTAAAAAGCCAGAAAAAGCACTAGATCTGGGCAATTCAGGTACCTCTATGCGTCTAATGTCAGGTATTTTGGCTGCACAAGCGTTTGATTGTGAGTTGATTGGCGATGAATCATTGTCTAAGCGACCAATGGCTAGAGTGATCAAACCTTTAAAAGAAATGGGTGCTGAGATTGAAAGCAATGATGGCAAGCCACCACTTAAAATTACAGGTGGGCAAGCATTAAAAGGCATTCATTATGATTTACCTGTGGCATCTGCCCAGGTTAAATCGTGTATTCTATTAGCCGGTCTATATGCCAATGGCGACACTTGTGTGACAGAGCCAGCACCTACTCGAGATCATACCGAGCGTATGCTAAAAGGGCTGGGCTATAAGGTACGCGTTAATAAAAATCAAATGTGTTTAACGGGTGGCGGCAAGCTTAAGGCTACTAGCATACAAGTGCCAAGTGATATTTCTTCTGCCGCTTTTTTTATGGTGGCGGCGTGTATTGCACCTAAAGCAGACATTACTCTATTAGGAGTTAATATCAACCCAACCCGTACTGGTGTGATTGATATTCTAAAATTAATGGGTGCTAATTTGACTTTAGCAAATGAACGAGAGATTGGTGGCGAGCTATTAGCTGATATTCGTATTCAATCATCCAAATTAAAAGGAATTAAAATTCCAGAATCGTTAGTACCTCTTGCGATTGATGAATTCCCGGCTGTGTTTATTGCCGCTAGTTGTGCAACTGGAGAAACTACTTTAACGGGAGCAAGAGAACTAAGGGTAAAAGAGTCAGATCGCATTCAAGTCATGGCTGATGGGCTAGATATTCTAGGTATTGAAAACCAAGTGCTTGAAGATGGTATTAAAATCCAAGGCGGTTCATTTAAAAAACCAATAGGTATTATTGAGTCACACCATGATCATCGTATTTCGATGTCATTTGCTGTCGCTTCTTTAAGATGTGACTATCCGATTAAAATCAATGGCGTGGATAATGTGATGACCTCATTTCCAAATTTTGTTAAGTTGTCTAATGCTGCAGGCATGGCTATTTCAGAGATTTAAAGTTTGTCAAAAAAAACCCAATAAAAAAGGCGCTCATTGAGCGCCTTTTTTATTGGGTTAAAAAGCCATTTGCTTAGTAACCACCTTTACGTCTAGTCTCTGGAAGACCGGCAACCTTACCCGCTTGTTTAGCAGGACCTTTAGGAAACAGATTATATAGTTCTTTAGTGCCTAATTTTCCATCCCAATCAGATTTTAAACCTTTAACCATGTTGCGTTCATTAGGCTGATTAGCGTTGTTATTAATGTACTCATCACGTAGAAAGTTGATCAACTTAAAACTGTCAGCTGTTAATTCAATACCTTCTTCTGCTGCAATTTCATGAGCAATATCTTCATTCCATTCGTTAAGGTTAATCAGATAACCGTGAGCGTCTCTTTCTAAATCTGCTAATGCCATTGTATTTCCTCCAATGTGAAAAATTATAAAAAGAAGTTATTATATAATAACAACGTTTTGCTTTACCTTTTTTTTGTACGGATATTATTATGACACTTGAAAATGCATCACCTTTTTTTGCCTGGGATGTTTCATCGTATTTGGCTTTATTCTTAATTAGTGCTTTTTTGATTGTAAGTTTGGATCATCTATTTTTTAACAAAGGGGAGGGGTCATCTCATTCAGCGCCCGATAAAACAGGATTTACTAAATTTGTATATTTTGTGATGTTCTTGCGATTTAACAAAAATGAGAAATATGTCAATCGCCCCAAAGTAGTGCAGTGGTCGGCAGAGTTTTTCCCGGTGTTGTTATTGGTGTTTTTATTGCGTGGTTTTGTTGTTGAGCCTTTTAGAATTCCGTCTAATTCGATGATGCCCACTTTGCTGACTGGAGATTTCATTTTGGTTTCTAAGTTTGATTATGGCATCAGTATTCCTGTGTTAAATCAAAAGATAATCGAGTTTAAAAAACCTGAAAGAGGTGATGCAGTGGTCTTCAGATACCCTAATTATGAGAAAAATCCAAAATATCAAGGCGCTGATTTTATTAAAAGAGTGATTGGCATTCCAGGCGATACTATTGTCTATCAAGCGGATCGTTTATTAGTTAATGGTGAGAAAATTAACTATGAAAATTTTGAAGATTATTATGGTGTTGAATCAGGCGTAGAAATGACAGGCTTTAAGCATAAGCGTGAGTTCTTAGATAACAACCCGCATGATATTTTGTTAGATCCGAATCGGACCTCTCAAAGCGTTAAAGCGATTGTACCAGAAGGGCATTATTTTGTAATGGGCGATAATCGCTCGCGAAGTAGTGACTCTCGCTTCTGGGGTTTTGTGCCAGAAGAGTACATCATTGGTAAAGCATTTGGGATTTGGATGCATTATGATGATTCGCTCAAATTTGATCGAATCGGCAGCTTTGATTAGTTATTTTTCTTATCAGTTTTAGGTCGATATCTAAACGGTGAAGTAGTATTCTAGTCTTAATGAGGCTTAATGGATGTGCTTTAAAATGTTGCTAAGCTCGCCTTCTGATTTGTAGTGAATAATAATCTTACCTTTATCGCCTATTGCTTTAATTTCAGTTTTAGAATTAAGCGTTTTTGATAAATTACTCATAAGCTCAGAAATACGTGGCTCAACTGTGGTGGCAGTTTTTGTTTTCGGATTTAGAACGCGCTTTACCAACTCTTCTGTTTGACGCACTGATAAAGACTTTGCAATAACTTGATTGGCTACCATTAGCTGGTCTTCTTGCGTTAAGGGTAACAATGCACGTGCATGACCCATTTCAATTTTGCCCTGACCCAGAAGTTGTTTGGCGTCTTCTCCTAATTGCAGTAAGCGGATAAGATTGCTCACACTAGAGCGGGAGCGACCAACAACACTAGAAATTTCCTCATGTGTCATTTTAAAATCTTCAATCAATTGCTGAAGGGCTTTGGCTTCTTCAAGTGGTGTGAGTGCTTCACGCTGAATATTCTCAATCAAACCAATGGCAAGTGCTACTTGATCATCAATTTCGCGCACAATAACAGGTACTTCGTTCAGTCCTGCAATTTGAGCTGCATGCCAGCGACGCTCACCGGCGATAATTTCGTATTTATCGTAGGTGACTTTTCTAACGACTAGTGGTTGAATAACTCCTTGGGAAGTAATAGAGGCGGCGAGTTCGTTAAGTGTTTCTGGATCTATATCGTCTCTAGGCTGAAATTTACCACGTTGCAGACTACCAACATCAAGCATTTTCAACCCATTATTAGAATCCGTATCATCGACACCACTACCGACTTGTCCTAATAAAATATCTAATCCGCGACCTAGTTTTGATGTTTTTGTCATAATAATTAATTCATTGATGTTTTTCTTAGCACTTCACTGGCTAAAGAGATATAGGAAATTGCACCCTTGGATGATCTTGCGTAGCTAATTGCATCTTGACCAAAACTCGGCGCTTCTGCTAATTTTACATTTCTAGGAACGATAGTTTTAAAGACTTTATGTGAGAAGTATTGTTGCAGTTGTAAAGAGACTTCGTTAGAAAGATTGTTGCGCGTGTCATACATAGTTCTAACCAATCCGGTAATTTCAAGCTTTGGATTGGTAGTGGTTTTAATCTTGTCAATGGTTTGCATTAAAGCGCTTAAACCTTCTAATGCATAATATTCGCACTGCATAGGGATAATAATCCCGTTAGAGGCAGTGAAAGCGTTAATGGTCAGCATATTAAGAGAAGGTGGGCAATCAATAATCACATAATCATATTGACTAGATACTGAATTAATAGCATTTTTGAGTTTAAATTCAGAATCATTGCCACGCAATAAAGCCACTTCTGCCGCGATTAAATCGGTATTAGAGCCTAATACGTCGATACCTGATGCATCTACATGAACAATGGCATTATTAATACTGCACTCATCAAGAAGCAGCTCACAAACAGAATTATCAAGTGTGTGTTTATCGACACCACAGCCCATGGTGGCATTGCCTTGTGGGTCGATATCAATTAGCAAAACACGTTTTTTAATCGCTTTTAAAGCAGCACTTAAATTAACGGCTGTGGTGGTCTTGCCTACTCCTCCTTTTTGATTTGCGATTGCTAGTGTTGTTGCCATTAACTATCGACCTAACACTGTTAGTGCCTTAAGAAGATTGCTTGCCTCATGCACAAAGTAGTCTTTTTTTAGTTTTTCAATGGCCTTTTTATCAAGCGATGCTTGATTGTCTTCCTGTAATTTAATAATTTCCGCTTCTGACATATTGCTCGGATCTTCTTGTTCTAGATGGCCATTGAGATCATTTTCTTTGATATCAATAATTGACTCTTCTTTTTCGTTTTCAAGGCTGATATTTTTTAGCTTAATATCTGGCTCAATTCCTTTAGCTTGAATTGAACGGCCATTAGGTGTGTAGTAGCGTGCAGTAGTCACTTTAAGTCCGTAACCTTTGTCCAACTCAATAATAGTTTGTACCGAGCCCTTGCCAAATGAAGTATTGCCCATAATAATGGCGCGTTTATGATCTTGCAGGGCGCCAGCCACAATTTCCGAGGCTGAGGCTGATCCCTCGTTAATTAAAACCACAATAGGCGAGCCTAGCATAATGTCACCACGCTCGGTTTTAAATTTTAAATTGGAGCTTGGAATTCTACCTTTTGTGTAGACTACTAATCCTGCCTCATCAATAAATAAGTTGGATACATCGACCGCACCCTCAAGAACCCCACCAGGGTTATTACGTAAATCTAAAATCAAAGATTCAAGGTAGCCGTCGTTTTGCTCAACAAGCTTAGCAATTGTTTCTTTGAGTAGTTCGGCTGTTGGGCCTTGAAAACTTGAGATGCGCACATAACCAATATTTTTTTCAAGTAGATATCCTTTGACACTTACAATGGTGATAATTTCACGCGTAATATTCACGACAAAAGGCTTTTGATTA
>JAHZKM010000043.1 GCA_022600395.1 Pseudomonadota bacterium
GTTGGCTCATAACTTACCTCATTAATACGCCTGCCACCTGTAACTACTTGCGCACCTTCTGCTAGTGCTTCATTAACCCATGATTCTATTCTATCAGTCTCTTTTGGTAAGATAAGCGGGCCTAAATCACTCTCCTCATTAATCGCATCGCCAACGATCTGTTTAGCGGCAATATTAGCAATTTTCTGCGCTAGCTCGCTTGCTCGGTTTTGGGGGACATAAACACGTTGTACCGATACACAAACTTGGCCTGAATGATACATACTTGCCTTAACCACGCCATTAACAAAACCCACCTCATCTGCGTATTGGTCAAAAATAAGTGGCGCCACACCACCATGCTCTAGTGCGCAGCGCACACCAGGCGCTAGCTTGGATTTAAGGTACCAACCAACTTTGGCAGACCCAATAAAACTAAAAAAGGCAACGCGCGAATCAGTAACTAATTTTTCAGAATTTTCACGATTAGTGAGTGCCACTTGTACCCAGCCCTCTGGCAAACCAGCTTCCAAAATAAGCTCTGCTAAACGCAAGGTTGATAGAGGCGTCAGTGCAGCTGGCTTAATAATAACAGGACAACCCGTTGCAACTGCCGGAATAACCTGGTGAATGGCTAAATTTAACGGATGGTTAAAAGCACTTACTGCTACAACTACACCGATCGGCTCTAAAATTGTAAATGCCTTGCGCCCACTACCTGCTGCACTTAAATCCATTGGGACTTCAAAACCTTGACTATTTTGAATTTCGGCGATTGCAATATGAATGCCGCCTACTGCACGTGTTACTTCCACACGAGCATCTCGAATTGGCTTGCCACCTTCATTAGCAACCAACCGAGAAAACTGCTCATGCTCATTTGCCACCAAATCAGCAAGCTTTCTTAATATATTGACACGCTCATAAACGGGTAAAGCACCTTGTTTGTGCAATAATTGCGCCGTCGCCAACATGTTATCTACCTGCTTGGCATCATGCATTGTTAATTCTTTTAAGACCTCACCTGTATAGGCCTGCTTTACTTGTAGTAAATTTGACATAATCTTTTTAATTATTAAATTGTTTCAAATCATCAATGAGTGTTTTAGTGTTTTGAGAATAATCAATAGGTAAATCAATTAAATGCACGCCTCCTTGATTAAACGCTTTTTGCATAGTTGGAATAAGCTCCTCACTAGAAGAAATTAAATGACCATTTGCACCATAACTTTTTGCATACATAACAAAATCTGGATTGTTAAAATCGAGTGCAAAATCAGGCAACTCCTGTACTTTTTGCTTCCACTTAATCATGCCATAACCACTATCATTAAATATAATTACTATCAAGCTTAATTTTAGCCTTACTGCTGTTTCCAGCTCTTGGGAATTCATCATAAAACCGCCGTCACCACAAACTGCAACTACCTGTCTATCTGGATACATTAGTGCACATGCAATGGCTGACGGAAGTCCAGCACCCATTGTTGCCAAGGCATTATCTAATAGTAAAGTATTGGGTTGATACGTATGATAATGTCGAGCAAACCAAAGCTTAAACATACCATTGTCTAAAGATACAATTCCATTATCATCGAGCACTTTCCTTACATCAGAAACTGCTCTTTGCGGTAATACAGGAAAAGACGTATCATCATCTAAAGAATGAATTGCGTGCTTTATTCTTGCGCGGATCGGCTCAACCCATTTTCTATTGCAAGCATAGCAATTATTTAACGCATCATTAATCCGATCCATAGAATTAGAAATATGACCAACTACTTCAACCTGAGGATAGTAGATATCTTTGATTTGTGCTGAATGAAAATTTACATGAATAACTTGCTGCTTATTACCTTTCATTATAAAGGGTGGCTTCTCAATAATATCATGACCTACATTAATAATTAAATCTGCTTTTTTAATAGCTTCATGAACATAGTCTTTAGATGAAAATGCAGCCGTTCCTAAAAAGTGTGAGTCATCACCACTTAAAACACCTTTACCCATCTGAGTATTAAAAAACATAATGCCTGTTTTATTAACAAAATCAGACAAAGGTTTTCTAATGCGCTTACGATTGGCTCCAGCACCCACTAACAACAAAGGCCTTTTAGCCACTTTAATAATATTAACTGCTTTTTCAATAGCGCGATCGCTGGCAAACACTCGATGGATGGTTTGCCTAGGAAAAACTCTTTCGTCTTCAACTTCCTCTCTAGCAATATCTTCTGGTAATTCTAGATGAACAGCGCCTGGTCGCTCTTCTTCAGCAATACGAAATGCTCCACGAACTAATGAAGGGATTTGCCTCCCATAAACAATTTGATCAGAGTCTTTAACCAAAGGCTCCATCATTCTAATAATATCTAAAATCTGAAACTTTCCTTGCAAGCCCGCTTTGATAGGTTTTTGACCTGTAATAACCACCATAGGCATACCACCTAATTGCGCATATGCAATTGCTGTAACTAGGTTTGTCGCACCTGGACCTAAGGTTGCTAAACATACGCCAGCTCTTCCTGTTAACCGACCATAAGTTGCCGCCATAAAAGCCGCAGCTTGTTCATGACGTGTTAAGATAAATTTAATTTTTGAGTTACGCAAAGAATCAAGTAAATCTAAATTTTCCTCACCAGGAATGCCAAAAATATACTCTACACCTTCATTTTCTAAAGCTTTTACAAATAGGTCTGATGCCTTCATTTATTTTCTCCTTCAACACATAACGGACACAACTCAGCCATAGGGATAGACTTGCCATCATTTTGAACAATTCTAACATGTGTTTTATTTAGCATTCGCACTTCTTTAACCCCACATGAATGGGCTATAGTTTGCAATGCGATCGAAATTCCTGAAACATATTCAGCTACTTTATCTGCTTTATTAATAGGATTAAGCCCTTTTTGTAACCTTTTGTTATGGGTAGTAATACCAGTTGGACAGGTGTTTTTATTACACTTTAACGATTGGATACAGCCAATAGCAAACATAAAGCCACGCGCTGAGGTAACAAAATCAGCGCCAGCACAAACAGCCCAAGCTACATCTGCTGGTGTAATTAACTTACCAGAAGCTATGACCTTTATTCTATCTTTTAGGCCATTCTGAATAATCTTGTCTACAACAATTGGCAAAGCTTCTTTTAGGGGCAAACCGACATTATCCATTAACTCCATTGGAGCAGCGCCAGTGCCGCCATCCCCACCATCAATTGCAATAAAATCTGGGGCAAAATCTCTTCCTCTGCCATTAACCTCTTTAAGTAAAGTAGTTAGCCAGGTCACATCCCCAATAACAGTTTTAAAGCCTACAGGTTTTTTTGTAATTAACTTAACATGATTAATTAAATCTAATAATTCACCAATATTAGAAACCTCAAGGTGACGATTAGGGGAGATTGAATCCAATCCTTTAGGAATACCTCTAATGCTTGCTATTTCAGCTGTTACTTTAACCCCAGGTAAAATTCCGCCTTTTCCAGGTTTTGCACCTTGAGAAATTTTTATTTCAAACATCTTCACTTGCTGATGAGAAGCTACCTTAGCAAGTTTTTCATCATTTAAACTACCATCGGCATTTCTAACGCCATATTTAGCAGTTCCAATTTGAAAGACTAAATCTGCACCTCCTTCAAGGTGGTAAGGGCTTAATCCACCCTCACCAGTATTCATCCAACAACCTGATTGTCTTGCGCCATTAGATAGAGCTAAAACAGCTGGCTTAGATATAGCGCCATAACTCATGCCCGAAATATTAAAAATTGATCTTGCTGTATAAGGATTGTCACTATAACCCTTGCCAATTATCACGGATTCGGTTTGTACGCCATCTGAATCTAAGGTTGGAAATGGACAATTGATAAATATTGGCGTTCCAGGTGAACTTATATTTTTAGTAGAGCCAAATGCAATCGTGTTATCTCTTCCTTTAGAAGCTCTATCTACCCACTCTCTTTCTGCTCGATTAAAAGGCATTTCTTCACGATCCATCGCAAAGAAATATTGACGAAAAAAACTTCCTAAATTACTAAAAAGGTAACGAAAATGTCCGACAACTGGGTAGTTTTTTAAGAGGGCATTTTTACTTTGGCTAATATCATAGATAAAAGTTACTAAAATTGTCGCAAAAATCAATCCTAACAACCAAATAAACAAGATTGGCATTAAATTTAAAACAGTATTAAATGTTTCAGTCTGCTGCATTATCCCTCCAAGTTTTTGATAGCTATCTTACGCCTAATTGGGATAATTTCAACCGTTAATATGCGCAAATTTTTACTATGCGTTTTCAAGTCAAAATAAAACACAATTCGAGAACAATAAAAAATTTGAAATGAATGGAATTATTTGACTGATTTTATCTTGAAGTCAATCAATTTTACGATTACTAAAAAAAATATCAGAAGTAGCCAGTATTAATAAAAAAACCACCTAAAAAACTATTTTTTTAAGGTGGTAATTACTGATAAATTAATCAATAAGTTACTGGAGTCGTGCTAATACTTTTTTCGAATATAAAAAAGCTCTAACCATATCTGCCGCTTCAGCCAAAGTTGTTGCTTTTTTAGTATGCCAAAGCACAAGTGAAGCACTCAATACCAAGCCATCATAAAACATACCTTGCTCTCCAGCCAACGCTGCCTTGCCTAATTTCACCGTATATTTTGCCAAAGCTGGAATATCGCTGTGGACATCCATCTCAGCTGGAAATGAAATCGCACGCATATCTTGCTCAATACCCAATGAAGCTGGCTCAATATCTACTCGATTTTGCTCAACATTTCCTGCATATGAAACCATGAGTCCTTTTTGTCGCAAAGACGGAATCACGCCGCCTTCCACACCGCGCACTAAAAGTGCGCTATCCATGCCGGAAGATTTGACTAGCTCTGCATAGATTGGTGGATAAGGCTTATGCACATAGCCCAATATCGAATGAGTTTTCTTGCCGCGCAATGGACCGATTAAAGTTTCTACCGTATTAACAACAGTGCGTTTAATGACTCGATTACGCAGTTCAACTAAATCATGTAAACCGCGACAATAACTCGCTTGATCAATATAGGACCAACCAATACTTGGGTTTTCCAATCGGGCTTTGGCTTCTGCGGTGGAATGATCAACATCTAAACCTAAAGCTTCAACAATATGTCGGTGTGTGAGTCCAAATTTAGGACTAACACTATCTAAACCATGGATAACACAAGGCAAGCCTAACTCGGCTAACACAGGAGGCAAAAAAGACGAAATAGGAATTGAGCGATTATAACCACTATAAGGATCGCCTAAATCGACTAACTCATCAACATCAACAAACTGCTTGTCACTCTGAGCTAAAATACCCGCTAGAATACCCGTGTTTTCATCCATTGTTTCGCGCTTCATACGTAAGGCGATTAAAAAAATAGCTGATTGAACATCATCAATTTCACCGCGCAAAATAGCTTGCATGCCATCTCTAGCTTCCTCAAAGTCAATATTTTTACTCAAGTCTGGACCAGTGGCCACACGCTGAATAATAGATTTCATTAATGCTTGCGAGTCGATACTCATGATTAAACCTCGATATAAATTTCGTTATTCTCTTGTTTGACAGGATAAATATGCATATTATCCACATCTTCTTCTGAACTATCGCCAGTAGCCAAGTCAAAACTATAGCCATGTAAAGAGCATTTTACTCGATTACCCTTTAGACAACCTAGTGTTAACTCGATATCCTCATGAGGACAACGATTCTCAGCGCAATATAACTGGCCATTATTTAAAGTGACAAATAGTTTTTGACCTTCAACTTCCACCTCAACCATTGTGCCCTCTTTAGGAGGGCTATTAAGAACCTTGTACCAATGAGACATTAAAATAAACTCCAAATACTATTACTATTTAACTCAGATTCACATTGCTGAAGTTGACGCTGATAACGCTGTGCATTATCTTCAACCTTGCGCGCTACTTTTTTCAACCAAGGCTTCTTATTGTAAGATTGCCTTTGAAACCCACCATGACCTTCATGATAAGCCAAGTACTGATTGTAAGCATCAGATTTAGCAATACCCGCTAATTTTGCAGACTGATTAACATACCAGCCAACGAAATCTGCTGCATCGTCAAAATCATCACGATCTGCACTATGATTGCCTGTTTTTAACTGATACCATTCCCATGTTTCATCTTTAGCTTGAGCAAAGCCATAAGCCGTTGTTGGTCTAAACCACGGCACTACACCAAAGAGTTTTTCTCTAGGTGGTTTAGCGTCTGAGGCAAAATGAGACTCTTGATACATAATGGCTAAAGACACATGTGCTGGTGCTCCATATTTTTTTTCAGCGGCTTTAACAGAACGATACCAGCTCACTTCTTCATCCATTAATGTACAGATGTTATTAACAGTCACTGCAGGTGTTGAAAAACACCCACTTAAAGCAAGTGACAAGAATGCTAATAATAAAATTTTGCTCATTTAGCCTGCAACAGTGGTAAAAAATACTTTATAAATAACCGCAGCTTGAGCGATAAACAAGATAGCTAATGCCGCTTTAATTGTTCCGTTAGATAAGCCTGAAGAGGTCTTTGACGATTTTCCAAAATTAGACATTTTAGCGCCATCTTCAAGCTCAACATTGGTGGCTACTAAGCCTTTTTCAGACTCCTCAAAACCAAACACAACTCTTGTGCCTGCCTTTAGACGAGACTTATTAAAGATATTTTTTTGATGAACAAAATATTTCTCATCATCATCACCTGTAATAAATCCATATCCTTTAGTACCAAACTGTGCGACAACGCCTTTTATCTTTTTAGCCATTTTTTCCTCTTAATATTTACGCAAACAATATGTTGCTTTTTCAATAAAATCAACGTTCTCACGCTGAAACTTAGGCTCATTTTCTATGTCATCAAAACATTGTAATAGTTGACACTCGAACCCATCTTTGTATAGTGACAGCACTTCATCCTTATTAACTGCATAAGGCGGGCCACTGATTTGTGCTTGCGGATAATTTAGTGTTAATAACAACATCCGACAATCGCTAGATATTATAGCGTATAAATGTTGTGCATATTTGACCCTTAACCCCATAGGTAATGCGATTAAAGCCGCCCTATCATAAACAGCTACAACACCGCTGAGTTGGTGCTTAGACAATTCAAAGAAATCTCCAATATAAAGACAAATATTATCAGCGCTATAAACCTTAAAACAACCTTCTTGATGCTTTTGATAAGTCAATTGATTGTCAGCAAAAAACTGCTCAGCTGCTAAAGCGCTTAGCTCCACAGCAATCACTTGATACCCCTGCTCCATCAAATAAAGCATATCCTTGCTTTTGCCACACAAAGGTACAAAAACCTTATCGCCAGGGTTTAATTCAAGGCAATCAATAAATTCAATCAATTTAGTATTTGGAAAATCTCGATGCCAGCCAATTTTATTCTCTTGCCAACGTTGTATCCAATCTGTCATCCGCATCCTTAAGATATAATATTCAGCATGAAAATAAAACGACCAAATCGAAAAACCCTCATGCAATTTATGATGGTTATTTTAGCCATTTTTATTATCCGTGCCTATCAACAGCAAGATTTAACTATTGGCTTAGTGCCAAGCTTTAGTTCACAAACACTGAGTGGCGAAGTCATGAGCTCCAACCCACTGCCAGACCAAGGGATATTAATTCACTTTTGGGCAACTTGGTGTCCTGTGTGCAACCTAGAAAATGACAACATTCAGGCTATTTCAAAAGACTATAAAGTGCTGAATATTGCTATTCAGTCAGGCAGTGATTTAGAGATTCAAGCGCATGCTAAAGAAAACAATATGCGACTCGACAATATTATTAACGACCAATCTGGATCGATTGCCAGGCTATTTGGCGTTAAAGGCACACCTAGTAGCTTTTTTGTAAACACCAAAGGTAGAATTCAGTTTGTTGAAGTGGGCTATGTCACGACACTAGGCTATCGTTTAAGGCTATGGTGGGCAGGCCTCTAACTAACGACTGGTCTAAACATCTAGACCCTTTGTTTAAACGAGATTCTTTTCAAAGACTTGAGGAATTTTTACAATATCAAAAAGATAAAAAAATCAGTATTTTTCCACCTGAGGCGCAAATTTTTAAAGCCTTTGAGCTTAGTAGTTTTGCCAAAACTCAGGTAGTCATCCTTGGACAAGACCCTTATCATAATGAAGCTCAAGCGCATGGGCTGAGTTTTTCAGTGCCCGATGGGGTCAAAATCCCGCCTTCACTGGCCAATATATACAAAGAGTTAGAATTAGATTTGCACATTACGCCTAATATCAATGGCAACTTAGAACGCTGGGCATCTCAAGGAGTCTTATTGCTTAATAGCGCACTCACTGTTGAAAAAAACTCACCAGCATCTCACAGTAAAACCCCATGGGTTGACTTTACCGAAGCTGTTATTGCCGAGCTGAGTGAGCACAAACACAATTTGGTTTTTTTGCTTTGGGGTACGCACGCACAACAAAAATCTGAATTAATAGATGCTAGCAAACATCTAATCTTAACAGCCTCGCACCCTTCTCCTTTTTCAGCGTACAAAGGATTTTTTGGCTGCAAACATTTTTCTAAGACAAACGAGTACCTTAAAATGCATCATTTACAACAAATTAACTGGTAATCATGAAACTAATTATTGATGACGCTTGCTACGCCTATGAAACCATATTCTCTCAATTTGGAGAGATTGTCGCTATGGCTGGGCGTGATATTAACGCCAAATCTGTCAAAGATGGTGACATACTTATTGTGCGTTCGCGTACTCAAGTTAATGAGCAATTACTCAAAGGCAGTTCGATCAAATTTGTCGGCTCAACCGTGGCAGGACTTGACCATGTCGATCAAGACTATCTAAAAAATAATAATATTGAATTTTTCTCAGCTCAAGGCTGCAACTCAATGGCAGTAGCTGAATTTGTTATTAGCACTATTTTAAATTTAGCTGACAAGCATCAGTTTAATCATCAGCAAAAAACTTTGGGAATTATTGGTGTGGGCAATGTAGGCTCACGCCTAGCCGCTAAAGCAGAACTGTTAGGCATTAAAACCTTACTTAACGACCCAATTAGACAGCAAAATGAAAATTTGCCAAATTTTGTTGATTTAGATAATGCACTCAGCGCTGATATTGTTACCTTTCACACACCTTTGACATTTGACGGCGAATTTCCGAGCTTCAAACTACTAAATCAGACGAATTTTCATCATATTAGTGAAAAAACCATCCTTTTTAATGCGGCACGCGGCGGAGTGATTGATGAAAAAATTTGGGAAAAAACGAAAACGCTTGAAAATGTGATTGATTGTTGGGAAAATGAACCAAACATTAATCAAAATTTACAAAAAACGGCGTATTTAGCCTCACCTCACATCGCTGGACACTCTGTTGATGCCAAATTTATGGGAAGTTTTATGGTTTATGAGGCTTTATGTAAATTTTTAAATGAAAATCAACAAGAAAATATCAAAAATTTGATAAATCCTGGGATTTTGACGCTAAAAAGTGATAATTTACTTGACGCCCTTAACGAGATTTACGATTTCAAACAAGACACGCTAGCTATTAAAAAAATTGAAAATTTTGAATATTACCGTCGAAACTACCCAATTCGCTATGAATGGCCCCATTACAAAAGCATGGTTAAGCTACCTATTGTGAATTAATTTTTTTTGCATAGAGTGAATATAAGGGTAAGCCAGTTAATAACAAACCACCAACAAGATTGCCGAGTAAAACAGGTATTTCATTCCAAATAAAAAATTCTGTCAATGAAAAGTCAGCGCCCATTGCAATTGCCATTGGAAATAAAAACATATTAACTATTGCGTGCTCAAAGCCCAAATAAAAAAACAACATAATTGGCATCCACATTGCGATCGCTTTGCCGCCAACTGATTTTGATACTTTCGAGCCAACCACTCCCATTGATACCATCCAGTTGCATAATACGCCAGCTATAAAAACTGTTAACCATCCAAACAAGCCATATTGGGCATAGCCTAACGTTCTGGACTCTCCGATGCTAGCAATTTTTAACCCAATACTGTTAGGCTCTATAGAGTAGCCATAAGTCATAAAAAAACTAAAGGCAAATACAACACTCAGCGCCCCTAAGAAATTACCAATAAATACCCAAAGCCAGTTTTTAAAAATTTTATTGATTGAAACACCTTTTCTATGATTTAGCATAGCAAGTGGTGCTGTAACGAACATACCTGTTAACAAGTCCAAACCTAAAAGATTCAACATAATAAAACCGACTGGAAATAATACTGCGCCTAATAATACTGAACCCGTATTCACTGAAACGGAAATTGCAAAAGCAGCAGCAAGGGCTAGAATTGCACCTGCCAAATACGAGCTAATTAATGTTTGTTTAGCTGACAGTGAAATTTTAGATTCGCCAAGATCAATAATATCTTTAACAAATTCTTTTGGGCTTAAATAAGACATAAGTCATTTAATTTTATAACATACCGTATAAGCTAGTTTAATTAATATTGACACTGGAATCAGGGTAATACATCACTGAGCATAATCAAGAAAATAGCCCTTGAGTACCTATCAAAAAAATTGAAGAGTATTATTTACTTGTTAAGTAATACTTTAATATTTAAGTATATTTCTAAAAAAACAAAGTATCAAGCAATTAAAGCGGGAATTTTATATAAAGATAAGTTGGAAATCGGACGGATAAATCCAATTTATAAAATTGACTGAATTCCTTCAAATAATAAAAATAGACTAAATCCGCTTAATAACAAGAAAATTAAATATGAAAAATTGTTTTTTAATATTATTTGGCCTATTTTGCCAATCATTACATAAAAGAAAAACATTACGCTAGAGATGATAAACATTGTTAACGCATAAATACCTGCGTTTGTTAGCAAACCTAAGTTTAACTGATTGGCAATCAATGCGCCTGAAGGAAACAATATCCATATTTTAGGAGACAAAAGCATAATCAATGACAAATTAGAAAAGCTTAGCTGTATAGAGGATTCTGTTTGATGCGATTTAAGTGTTTGTATGGCCAAATAAAAAATATACCCACCGCCTAAAAAGTAAAAAATAAAACCAATTTCTCCAAACAATCTTATAACTGTATCAATAAAAACCACGCTGAAAAATGCTTGTGGAAATTGTACGATGAGATTGACCGTTAGAAATATACTGAAAAAAACTAATATTTGATGATAATTTTTTTTTGCAGTGGCAGCCATAACGGCTAGCCAAACTGGCCCAGGAGTAATATAAAAAATAAACCAAAAAAACAAAACTTTATTAAAAATTGCAATATCCATTATTAGCAACTCCTCAAGCAAGAGGCTTACTACTAACCACTAATTAGATTTGCCAATCGTTGTCGATATGCACTGCTTTCTTCTGGATTGGTATTAGCCAACATATTACACATCATGCCGATCATTTCCCTAGGTGCGCCCTCTTTAAAATTTGATTCATTCTCTTGAATAAAGAACAGCATCTCCATTCCCTCTTCAATATCATGCTGTGCAAACAAACAAATCGCCAAATCAAAGCGCACTTGATAATCATTGGGAAAATTTTGCATTTGCGTCCTTAGCACGTTTATTCCTGAGGTATTTTGAGCTAATTTTATAAAATTAAGTTGGCTTGCAATAGACAAGCCTAAATCCTTAGCTTTAATCGATTCAGGAAGCTTATCAAATAAAGCCTTAGCTTGATCTACTTCATTAATATCTAAGAAAATTTGCACCATATCTAGCGCAATACGTGCATTACTTGGATCAGATGAGATGGCCTGTGTTAATAACATAATCGCTGACTGAGTATCGCCCGCTATATGCTTGACTCTAGCTTGATCACGTAAATCATCAGAAGCTCGAAAAACACCATAATGCTTTAGCAAAATACGCAACTCCTCTTGTCGCAACTCTCCTTGTTCACGCTGAACCTCTTGTCCATCTTTAAATACAGCTAATGTAGGAATATTTGTGATTGAAAACTGTTTTTTTAATTCTTCTTGCTCATCAATATCAACCTTTGCAAAAACAAAACCACCAGGGAACTCTTTAGCCAGATCTGACAAAGCGTATTCAGTTTTAATACATGGCTCAGACCAAATCCCCATAAATTCAACCAAAACAGGCAGATGAGACGAATTATGCACAACAAGGTCATTAAAATTATTTTGACTAACTTCAAAGATTAGAGGTTTA
>JAHZKM010000044.1 GCA_022600395.1 Pseudomonadota bacterium
GATTTTAGCAAATGCTTTCACGCTTGAAACAGCTACCAGTCTGGTCTTTATCTACACAATATTATCAATATCAACATATTGACAATCAAGCTCGAACTTTTGACTAATATGCTGGCCTAACGCTTGGACTCCGTAACGCTCAGTGGCATGATGTCCCGCTGAAATAAAAGCAATGTCATTTTCTTTACAAATAGCTGGAATCTGCTCTGACACTTCACCAGTTATAAAACAATTTGCCCTAATATTAATCGCGTGTTCAATATAGCTTTGCGCACCACCACTACACCAAGTGATTTTCTTGATTTTTTTATCTTTATTGCCAAATACCAAAGGTGCGCGAGAAGTTACATTCATCACTGATTGAACCACCTCATGCAAAGAGGCATCAACTTCGCCCTGCCATACGAGCGTCTCGCCAATTGGCTGGGGGTTTTGAATATTAAAACGTAGGGCCAACTGAATGTTATTGCCTATAACTGGGTGAGCGTCTAAAGGCAGGTGGTAGGCAAAAAGATTAATATGATTATCCAGTAAGGCTTTAATTCTATTTTTTTTAATGCCTGTAATGACTGTACTTTCATTCTTCCAAAAAAATCCATGATGCACCAGTAATGCATCTGCTTGCTCTTCAATAGCTTGATCAATCAAATCTTGATTGGCACTAACACCAGAAATGATTTTACAAATATCCGACTTTCCTTCAACTTGTAAGCCATTTGGGCAATAATCAGAGAATTTAGAGACATTTAAGTACTCTGATAAATATTTTTCAAGAATAGTATTATTGACCATAGAATTTTTTGACAGCCTGTAAAAACAATTGATTTTGCTCATGATCACCTACCGTTACACGTAAGCAATCAGTTAGATTTGGTGCACCACATAAGTTTTTAATCAAAATGCCGTTCTCTTTTAAAAAGTCAAATAGTGCTTGAGCTCTCAACGCTTTAAATAAAATAAAGTTGGCCTGAGATGGATATACCGTTAAATCAACAATGGCGCCTAAGTCGCTCAATAACTGCTGACGCTGCTCGATAATAATGGCAGCGTTTTGATCAATTTCTGTTTTTTCCTTTAACAAGAAATTCGCACTCACTTGCGTTAAGATGTTGATATTATAAGGTAGACGTAATTTATCTAGCTCTACAACTGTTGATTGAGCACCAATCAACAAGCCTAAACGCAACCCTGCAAAGCCAATTTTAGATACAGTGCGTAACACTACTAAATTAGGATATTTTTTAATATCCATCAAAAAACTATCCCCCGCATAAGCATAATACGCCTCGTCCAAAATAACCATGGCATCGGTTGCGCGAATAATCATTTCAATTGATTTTCGATCAAATGTATTACCTGTTGGATTGTTAGGATAGGCGATAAAAATAAGCTTAGGCTTGTGCGTATCAATTGCCTCTAACATTTTGCTTAAATCAAGCTGATAATCTTGCGTTAGGGCCACACCTTGGTAATTCAATCGTGTAAATTTCGCAATCATGTCATACATCACAAAACTCGGCTCAACACTCAAAATTGTATCATTCGTCTCACAAGCAAGCGCTAGTAGCTGAATAAGTTCATCGGATCCATTACCCAATAAAACGCCAAAATCATCAGGAATATTCATCAAATCTCTAAGTGTTTGATTCAGCTCATCTGCACTAGGACTCGGATAGCGATTAAGCTGCGCATCGGCCAAATAAGCCAAATATTGCTCAATCAGCTCGTCAGGCAGCGCAAAAGGCGACTCCATTGCATCAAGTTTAACCATCTTATTAGCACTTGGTACGTGATAGGCATTAATCGCCCGAATGTCAGCTCTTAGCCATTTTTCTATAAAACTCATGTTAAGGGTTTATTCTATTAGGATGATATTGCATTTTACCTATTCGCTTAGCGTTTAACAAAGTTTGGTAACTGTAGTCTAATGCGCGCTTAACAGCAACATCCACATCAAGATTAGCGGCAATCAGTGCACTAATTGCACTGGCCAATGTGCAACCAGACCCATGATAATTGCCAGGCAATTTATGATACGAAAAACGTTCAAACAACTCGCCTTGGTGATATAGGCGATGCTCAATCCTCTTCTCAGAGATATCTGTTGTGGTTAGCAACACCCAATCACAAGGCAAAGATTGAACGGCCTCTTGCTCTTTTAAACCTGGCGCTAGTCTTTCTAACTCTGACATATTTGGTGTTAGCAAAAAAACCTTAGGCAAGAGTTTTTGTTTGAGCTTGTCAACTGTCTCTTGCACTAATAATTCGTCCGTAGTACTGGCCTTAATAATAGGATCCAGTACCACCGTATGACTCTCATTCAGCCATTCGGCGATTATTTGCACTTGTTCGACAGATGATAATAGTCCAATTTTTACAACTTTAATATCAATATCTTCTGTCAGCGACTTCAATTGTTTGACAATGAATTGATAATCCACAGCTTGCAGCTCACTAACACACTGTGTGTTTTGCACAGTCAACGTAGTTACAACAGGCAATGGTGTAGCGCCAAATTGATTAATAGTTTCAATATCAGCGGCAATACCTGCGCCGCCAGATGGGTCTAGACCTGATAAAACCAAAACACGATCAAGCACCTGATTTATTTTGATTCTTTAGCGATTAAATAGTCGGCCACTTTAAACATTTCAAGCTCGCCACCTGCATGAGAAGCATCCGTCCAATACTTGCCATTAATAACCAACGCTGGCACACCTGAGGTTCGATATTTCACTGTATTAACTTTTGATTTATTAACTTTAATGCGCACTGAAAAAGATTTAAACGCGGCATTTGCTTTAGCTTTATCAACATCCTGATCAACCAACCAATCAACAAAATCAGATTGATCGGTAAAAGCCATCTTATGCAAATGAATAGCTTTAAATAATTGTCCATGCAAGCGCGCCACTTCATCCAATTGTTCTAGTACGTAATAAAAAATAGCGCCATTTATCCAACGGTCTGAAAAAACAGCGGGCTGACGAATAAAAGCTGTATTGCTTGGTAATTTTTTTACCCAACTATTTAACGCAGGCTCTACATTAAAACAATGAGGGCAATAATACCAAAACAATTCTCGCACCTCGACCTTATCGCCTGTTGTGGTCTTAACCGGTTTATCAAGAGTGACATAATGCTTTCCTTCTTCGTAGGTTTCGGCAAAAATAGTTGTAGAAAAACTGAGTAAAAGTATCGATAAAATTAATCTTATTTTTGGCATAAATTTCTCTGAATTATGGAAGAATTTCTTCAATATTATACTGCAATAATTCAAATCGATTGTCTGTTTGAAAAGACCGCCATAGTTGCTGGTACGTCTGCTTTGTTAGTGGGTGAATCTCATCACCACTTAACTGTGCCAAAGGTGCTAATACAAAAGCATATTTTAAAATATCATCTCTAGGAAGGTTAGCGTTTAAATCTACAAGATCATCATAAATAACCAAGTCTAAATCAATCAGCCGAGAAGAAAACTTAGGTTGTGTACGATCTCGACCAAAAGTTTTTTCGATATTTTTTAAAACGGCATTCACATCTTCTACGCTGAGCTTGGTGGTGGCATTAACACCCATATTGTAAAAATTATCGCCCTCAAAACCTTCAGCAGGCGACTCAAAAATATCGGAAATTTTGACAATGGTAAAATTTAACCGCAAGTAATCTATGGCGCTCGCAATATTTGCTTCACGATTTTGGTTTGAACCGATATTTATATGAATTTTAGCCATTTTTAGATCGATTAATTATCACACCAACACCCTGAGCGCCGGTAACTGCCTTACCTTTGTTCAACGTCAACTTGACTTGTTCAACGTCAAACTCATTGAGAATAATTTGGCAAATTTGTTCAGCGAGTGTTTCTACCAACTGAAATTCACTTTTTTTAACAAAACCTATCAAACGTTTCGAAACCGCTTTGTAATCGAGTGTTTGATCAATATGATCAGTCTTACTCGCTGGCAAAATATCAAACCCCATCTCAATATCCAAAGTAATATCTTGACGAATTTCACGCTCCCAATCGTAAATACCAATCACACAATCTATTTTTAACCCTTGTATAAATACAATATCCATGCTTAAATTAATTCCTAAATAATAATATTTAAAATTATATGCTACCCTTGCTCATCATTTCTGCCTATCTAATTGGTTCAATTTCTATGGCTATTATCATTTGCAAGATTCTTGATTTGCCCGACCCCAGAACACAAGGATCTAATAATCCAGGTGCAACCAATGTGCTTAGAATTGGTGGCAAAAAAGCAGCGGCAGCAACACTTCTTGCTGATGGGCTAAAAGGTTTTATTCCAGTAGCTATTGGCCAATATCTTGGGCTAGATATTCAAACAGTCTCTCTGATTGCTCTAAGCGCCTTTTTAGGTCATGTTTATCCTGTATTTTTTAGTTTTAAAGGCGGTAAAGGAGTGGCTACCTTTATTGGAGCTTTGTTAGCACTTAACTATTTTGTAGGCTTGGCTTTTATTGCAACTTGGCTATTTGTCGCCAAAGTGCTCAAAATTTCATCCTTATCGGCATTGATTGCCACCTTATTAACACCACTATATTTTTACCTTATGATGAAAAATATTGAGGCAACTTATATCGTTGGGTTAATATGTTTTTGGATTTTTTACACACACAAGAGTAATATTAAGCGCCTATTATCTGGAGAAGAAGATTCTATCAAGTCTTGATATTAACACCTTTTTTAAGTAAATAAAAAGCTACTATAGCGAGTATAACAATCATAGAAGATAAGACAGTCATTGACACCCAAAAATCTGTTGTTGAACTACCTAGAAAGCCCATTCTAAAACTATCTACCATGTAATATATCGGATTAAATTTACTCAAATATTGCCAAAATTCTGGCAATATTTCAATGCTATAAAACATACCACCTAGATAAGTCATTGGCATCAAAATAAATGTAGGAACGATAGAAATATCATCGAAAGATTGAGCAAAAACTGCATTAATAAATCCAGCCAATGAAAACAAAATAGCGGTCAGTAAAAAGGTTGTGAAAACAATAAAAACACTATATATCTGTAGCTCAACAAAAAACGAAACAGCTATAAATACGCCAAGCCCCACTGTAAATCCGCGCGCAATTCCGCCAGAAACATAGCCCATTAAAATCACCCAATAAGACACTGGCGAAATTAATAACTCCTCAATACTATGATTAAATTTAGCTAAGAAAAATGAGGAAACGGTATTAGCATAAGAGTTTTGAATAACTGTCATTAAAATAATACCTGGAATAATAAAGTGCAAATAATTTACTCCTTGCATGTCGCCAATACGCTCACCCATTAAACCGCCAAAAATCAGCAAGTAAAGTGAGGTTGTAATAATCGGTGGAAAAATAGTTTGCACCCAAATACGAGAAAATCTCAGAATTTCTTTAATAACAATGGTTTTATAAGCAATCCACATAATTAATCTACTTTTGAAGTTAGGCGTAAAAATAAAGTTTCTAATCGATTTTGCGCACTTCTCACATGTTCAATTTCAATTCCCTTAGCGCTCAATGCGCCAAGCGCTTGAGTAATAGTCACACCATCTAAAATAACTTGCACTGAATATTCGTCTAATCGCTTTATCTTAAAATCAAGCTCAGGTAACTGAGCTGGCAACTGCTCATTACTTTCCAAGATTAAAACTTGTTGAGAAACACGTGCTAGCAATTTTTTCATACTAGTTTTCTCAATAATTTCTCCTTTGTCTAAAATGGCGATATTACGACATAAGGACTCAGCTTCTTCTAAGTAATGAGTGGTCAAGATAATCGTCATCCCCTGTGCATTAAGCTCACGCAAAAAACGCCACATTGATCGGCGAATCTCTACATCTACGCCCGCGCTCGGTTCATCTAGAATAAGAATTTTTGGCTGATGAATAAGCGCTCTGGCTAACATTAGTCTTCTTTTCATGCCACCTGACAAAGACTTTGCCATTTCTAAGCGCTTAGGCCACAACTCCATACGCTTTAATAAAGCCTCTGCTTGAACTTTAGCTTGAGATCGCTTAATGCCATAATATCCAGCTTGATTAATCAAAATTTCTTCAATAGGCTCAAAGGGATTAAAATTAAATTCTTGTGGCATTAATCCTATTAACCGTTTAACTTCATTCAAATGCGTCGACTGATCTCTGCCCAAAACCTCAACCTTACCCGAGGATTTATTTAATAAGGAACAAATAATGCCGATCATAGTGGTTTTACCTGCACCATTACTACCTAGCAATGCAAAAAAATCACCCTGCTCAATTCTTAAATTAATCTGCGACAAAGCCTGCAAATTATTAGCATATGTTTTAGTTAAATTAGAAATTAAAAGCGCTTCTGACATACAGTACAGATCCAAGAAAAAAAATACAAATAAGATAATCAGGCCAATGATTTAAAAGTATTTTAACATTTATCCCCTTTTCTCGGTCGTTTTTGCGATAATTATCACCTTTAAATGATTGATGAAATTTGCACTATGTCTGCGATAAAAAATATAGAATTGCCTGATATTGGCGACTTTGACGAAGTAGAAGTTATTGAGATCTTAGTTAACATTGGCGACACAATCGCAGCTGATGAAAGCATAATAACTCTAGAAAGCGATAAAGCATCTATGGAAATTCCAACCCCTCAAGCGGGTGTGGTTGCCAATATCAATGTGAGCATTGGTGACAAAATCAAGCAAGGCGATGTAGTTATTGAGCTAGAAAATAGCGAGGAAGACAAAAAAACTCCTAAGCCAACCGCTAAAAAAACAAACGAATCTAAGCAATTAAACACTCAAATAGTCGCTGTTAATGTCCCTGATATTGGTGATTTTGACGAAGTAGAAGTCATTGAAATATTAACCGCTGTTGGTGATAATGTTTCTGAAGAAGATAGTATTATTACACTAGAAAGTGATAAGGCTTCTATGGAGATTCCAACGCCAGTTTCTGGAAAAGTGACCGATATTAACGTCAAATTAGGAGATAAGCTCAGCTTAGGCGATTTAATTCTTAATATAGAAACCACTGGTGACAGTGTGTCAGAAAAAACAACAGACACAACACCAATAGCACCAGCTAAACCAGAAACAGCACCCTTAGCAGTTGCGCCATCACCAGCCAGTAAGCCTACTTTAGATCAATCTATTTCTACTTTACCATCAAGCGAATCTCACGCCTCACCTTCAATTCGAAAAATGGCTAGAGAAATCGGTGTTGATTTAAGCCGTGTTACTGGAACTGGACAAAAAGGAAGAATCCTAGACATAGACCTTAAGGGTTATGTTAAACAGATTCTTACCTCTGGCAGTGGCGCTTCCTTACCTAAAACCCCAGTGATTGACTTCTCTAAATTTGGAGAGGTCGAAACCGTTGCCTTATCTCGAATAAACAAACTATCGGGTAAACACTTGAGCGCTTGTTGGCTTAATATTCCGCATGTCACTCAATTTGATGAGGTCAATATTGATCAAATGGAAGCTTTCAGACAAGAGCAAAAAAACAAAGGTATCAAGCTAACGCCACTAGTATTTATTATGAAGGCGGTTATTCAAGCGCTCAAAAAGCACCCACGATTGAACGCCTCTTTAGATGAATCAGAAGAAAACCTAATTCTTAAAAAATACTTTAATTTAGGTATTGCTATGGATACACCAAATGGTCTAGTAGTTCCAGTTATTAAAAATGTTGAGAAAAAATCATTAACTGAACTCGCAACAGAACTAGCAGAGACTTCAGCTAAAGCACGTGACGGCAAGCTCAAGCCTGGGGATATGCAAGGCGCAGGTTTTACAATTTCTAGCCTGGGTGGCATTGGTGGAACACAATTTACACCAATTGTAAATTCACCAGAAGTCGCTATCCTAGGCGTATCGCGTGCACAAACCAAGCCTATATGGGATGGTAAAAATTTCATCCCAACTTTAACTCTGCCACTCGCCCTATCATACGATCATCGCGTTATTGATGGCGCTCAGGGTGGACGCTTCATGGCAGATTTAAATTCAATATTGAGCGATATTAGAGAGATTTTATTATGATTACCAAAACTCAGGTTGTTGTTATTGGCTCAGGTCCAGGCGGCTATACTGCAGCATTTAGAGCGGCTGATCTTGGCAAGCAAGTAACTCTGATTGAGCGTTATGATGCACTTGGTGGCGTATGTTTAAATGTTGGCTGTATTCCTTCTAAAGCATTGCTACATACCGCTCAAGTGATCAACGAAGCGAAAGAAGCCTCACATTTAGGCGTCACTTTTAACGAGCCAACTATTGATATCGATGGCGTTCGCAGTAATAAAGAAAATATTGTTGGCAAGCTAACCGGCGGTATTAAAGCTTTAGCCAAGGCAAGAAAGGTAAACGTTGTTAAAGGCTATGGAAAATTTATTTCTAACAACCAAATTGCTATTGCTAACAGCGATGAAATCATTGAATTTGAACAGTGCATTATCGCCGCAGGATCTCGAGTAACTAAAATTCCAGATTTTCCACTTGATGACCCACGTGTGATGGATTCAACAGATGCACTCGAACTGGCTGATGTACCAAAACGTTTACTAATTGTTGGTGGTGGCAGTCTCGGTTTAGAAATGGCAACTGTTTATGAATCACTAGGTAGTGAAATCACTGTTGTAGAGCTATCTGAGCAGCTTATTGCTAGCGCTGATAAAGATATCGTTAATCCGTTATTTAAACACATTAAAAAACGTTATGCTAATATCTTCTTGAATACCAAAGTAGCCAGCATGGAAGCCTTGGATGAAGGCATTAAAGTAAAATTTGAAGGAAAAAAAGCGCCAGAATTTGACACTTTTGATAAAGTCTTGGTTTCTATTGGTCGCTCAGCAAATGGTAAGCTAATTGATGCTGAGAAAGCAGGTGTAGAGGTAGACGACTGGGGTTTTATTCAAGTTGATAAGCAAATGAAAACCAATGTAGAAAATATATATGCGATTGGCGATATTGTGGGTCAGCCGATGTTGGCGCACAAAGCAGTACATGAAGCTAAAGTTGCCGCTGAAGTCATTTGTGGACATAAATCTGGCTTTGATGCACTAACTATTCCTTCAGTCGCCTACACAGACCCTGAGGTAGCATGGGCAGGAAAAACTGAAAAAGAGCTAAAAGCGGAAGGTATAGACTATGAAAAAGGTGTTTTTCCATGGGCCGCAAGTGGCAGAAGCTTAAGCATTGGACGCACCGAAGGTGTTACAAAAAGCCTATTCGATACAAAAACTGGCAAAATTTTAGGCATGGGAATTTGTGGAACAAATGCTGGAGAGCTAATTGCAGAGGCAACATTAGCTATTGAAATGGGTTGTGATATGTCAGATATTGCTCTTACCATTCATGCTCACCCGACCTTAAGTGAAACGACTGCTTTTTCCGTTGAAATGGCTGAAGGCACAATCACTGACTTATTACCACCAAAAAAACGATAAGCATAATGGATATCAAACAAGCAAAAAAAAATTCTATTGACAATCAAATTCGTCCTTGGGGTGGTCTAGATTACATCGCTAACAATGCGTTAAGATCTATTCCTAGAGAAGAGTTTGTGCCTGAGCATTATAAAAATCTTGCTTTTGCTGATATCGAAATACCACTAACAGACAAAGCGAAAATGCTTTCACCAAAGGTAGAAGGTCGTCTTTTAGATGCGCTTAAAATTCAAAAAAATGAAACTGTTTTAGAAGTAGGTACAGGAAGTGGCTATCTAACTGCCGTTTTGTCAAAATTATGTCAATCAGTAACCAGTATTGAAATTGATGAAACCTTAAGTCAAGGCGCGCAAGAAAAACTAAATAGCCTTAATATCAAAAATGCCACACTTGAGGTTGGCGATGCATCTAAAGGCTGGAGGCGATCAACAGACTTTTTTGATGTTGTTGTTATTAGCACTTCTGTGCCAAAAATCACTGGAAGATTTTTTCACCTACTAAATGTTGGTGGGCGTATTTTTGTAGTTGAGGGTTCTGGAAAAGCCATGAGTGCTAAAGTGATTACTCGTCTTAGCGAGCACAAATGGACGACCAAATCTTTATTTGAAACTCAACTAGATGTCATGCAAGGTTTAGAAAAATCTGCCGAGTTTGAATTTTAATCTTTTAAAAAAACAATAGTTTATGAACGCATTTTTTAATTTTGTTCTAAAAAAATCTATTTTAGGCCTAACCCTATTATTCATCATAGTAGGGTTTTTTATTGCCCAAATACCTAACTTTCAACTAGATGCCTCTTCTGATTCTTTAGTACTTGAAGGGGATGAAAATCTTGCTTTTTATCAGCGTGTTAAAAAAAATTATGGCTCTGACGATTACCTGGTTATCTCTTATCAGGTAAGCGGCGATCTACTTAACCCAAAACAGCTAAACCACTTATCTCGGTTTAAACAAGAGCTAAAAAGCATTGATCAAGTTAAATCTGTTACTAGTATCTTAGATGTGCCATTATTCCGATCACCTCCTTTATCATTGGTTAATTTGGCTGATGAAAACATCACGATTGAACAAGGTAATGCAAATCTAGTGCTCGCTGCCAATGAATTTATCACATCGCCTTTGTATGCTAATAACTTAGTCAGTAAAGATGGAAAAACAACAGCTATTTTAGTCACTTTAAAAGACAACGAAAGGTTTCAAGAACTGCGTGAAACTCGCGACCAAATGCGTCTTGATCGCCTTAACAATACCCTCGATAAAACACAACTCTTAAAACTAAAAAGTATTGAAAAGCAAGTCTTGCGCAATGCTAGCGCTCAAAGTGAATTACAAGCTCAAACCATTGCCAAAATTCGCACTCAGATTATTAAATATTCCGATCAAGCTAGCTTATTCTTAGGTGGTCTGCCTATGATTACCACTGATATTGTTAGCTATATTAACAGCGACTTAATTGTGTTTAGCTTGGCAGTCATTGGGCTGATGAGCGTTATTCTGGCAATCATTTTTAAAGGGTTGCGCTGGGTGGTTATGCCAATCATTATTAGCATATCTGGCGCGCTAATCATGACCGGCCTATTAGCATTTTTAGAGTGGAAGGTAACTGTTATTTCGAGTAATTTTTTCTCATTACTCCTTGTAATGACACTTTCAGTTATTATTCATTTGGTTGTTAGGTATCGAGAATTATCACAACTCAACCCTGACCTAGAATCACCAATACTGATTAAAGATACCTTGTCTCAAATGTTTAAACCTTGCTTGTTTACAACACTAACAACCTTTGCAGCATTTAGCTCTTTGTTAATTAGTGGCATTCGCCCTGTTATCGATTTTGGCTGGATGATGTCTATCGGCGTTACTATTGCCCTACTACTATCATTTTTAGCATTCCCTATGGTAATGGCACTACTGCCTAAAGCCAAAATAACAGCCCACAAAACAGAGCTAGGCTTTACTACTTCATTGGCTAAATTTGTTGAACGCTTTGGCAATCATTTATTGGTCGCTCTAATTGTCTTTGTGATTGGTTCAGGTATTGGTATTAATAAACTAAGTGTCGAAAATAGATTTATTGACTACTTCAAAGAAAGTACTGAAATCAATCAAGGCTTAACCTTGATTGACCAAGAGTTAGGTGGCACCATTCCTTTAGAAATAATCTTTGAAGATTTGGCACAAGATTATTGGTTTGATGAAGATTTACGCGCAGAAATACACGAAATTCATACTTATCTTGATTCACTAGAGGAAACAGGAAAAGTGCTTTCTGTTGATACTCTTATGAGTATTCTTACTCAAGCAAATAATGGTGAAGCCTTAAATGGATTCTTCTTAAACATTGTTCGTGGTCAAATTCCAGACTCTGCCAAACAGCACATATTAGACCCCTATATTTCAGAAGATAGTGGTCAGTTACGCATGGTTATTCGCATTCGTGAAACCAATAAAGAGCTCGAGCGTGGAGCATTGATTGCTGAAATTAACCAATACATTTCTAATGAACTCGGCTTTAAACCTGAGAGTTTTCGCCTAAGCGGTATGTTAGTGCTTTACAACAACATGTTGCAAAGCTTATTTGACTCGCAAATCAAAACCATTGCAGTTGTATTTGCTATGATTTTTATTATGTTTTTATTTATTTTTAAGTCGATTAGTCTATCCATTCTTGCTTTAATTCCAAACACATTGCCTTCTTTATTTATCTTGGGCATTATGGGCTTGGCTGGCATACCATTAGACTTAATGACAATCACTATTTCCGCTATTGCCATTGGTATTGGTGTTGATAATGCTATTCATTATATTCATCGATTTAAGGCTGAATTTCAAAAAGATGGCGACTACATTAAAACTATGTACCGCTCTCATGCTAGTATTGGATTGGCGATGTTCTACACCTCAATCACTGTAACACTTGGATTTTTAGTCCTCGCCTTGTCTAATTTCATTCCGAGTATTTATTTTGGTGTATTCACAGCCATTGCCATGTTGAGTGCACTACTCGCAAACTTAACATTGCTCCCTAAATTAATACTAATGTTTAAGCCTAAAATCTAACTTTTTATCTCAGTTTGCATGCAACATCAATTTGACGTTTTAATCATTGGCACAGGAAGCGCTGGACTGATGAGCGCACTTCAATTATCTCAGCACCTATCCGTTGCACTTATTGCCAAAGATGAGGTGCTAGAGGGGAGTTCTTTTTATGCACAAGGTGGCATTTCTGCTGTATTAGATGCGCATGATAATTTTGATAAGCATGTCGCTGATACACTTGCTACAGCTGCTGGTTTGGCTGAAAAAACAGCGGTAAAATTTATGGTGGAAAATGCACCTGATGCCATTTCCTCATTGGAGCGCTCAGGTGTTTGCTTCACTAAAGATAGTGAGCATTATCATCTCACAACCGAAGGTGGTCATACACATAGACGTGTCGCCCACGTTGCAGATAAAACAGGGCAATCGATCCAGATAAATCTTTTGGGTAGTGTCAAACAGCAGGATAATATTACATTATTTGAAAATTATATTGCTATTGACCTACTTATTCAAGATGAGCAGTGTTGTGGTGCCTACATCTTAAATAAGGCCACTCATAAAGTGGAAAGTTTTATCGCTCATAAAACCATATTAGCAACAGGGGGCGCATCTAAAGCTTATCTTTATACCTCTAATCCAGATACTTCAACTGGCGACGGCATCGCCATGGCTAGTCGTGCAGGATGTAACATTATGAACATGGAATTTACTCAGTTTCATCCCACTTGTCTGTACCATCCACATGCAAAATCTTTTCTAATTTCAGAAGCTATTCGCGGAGAAGGTGGCAGGCTACACTTGCCTAATGGCGAAGCTTTTATGCAAAAATATGATGATCGAGGTGAGCTAGCACCTAGAGATATTGTTGCTAGAGCGATTGATTCAGAGATGAAATCTGGTGGCTTGGACTGTGTATATTTAGACATTTCTTTTAAAGGAAAAAGCTGGATCAAGCAACACTTTCCCACTATTTATGAAAAATGCCTAACATTCGGCATAGATATCTCTAAAGCTTCTATTCCTGTCGTTCCAGCAGCACACTATACCTGTGGCGGCATTGACACCAATCTCCAAGGCTCAACTAATATTGCAAGTCTATATGCCATTGGCGAGGTGGCTCATACACGAGTACATGGCGCTAATCGCATGGCAAGTAATTCTCTTTTAGAATGTATTGTTTTTGCCAAGTCTTGTGCTCAAGACATTAATCAACAGACTATACAACACACATACTGTCAATTTGATCCTTGGGATGCCTCTCGAGTCGCCCCTTCTAAAGAGAAAGTGGTGGTGACACACCTATGGGACGAGGTGCGTTTAATTATGTGGAATTTTGTTGGTATTGTGCGCTCTGATAGACGCCTAAATTATGCCCAACACAGACTTGAACAAATTGAAAAAGAAGTTGATGAATATTACAGCTTATACCTCATCTCAAGTGATTTAATTGAATTGAGGAATTTAGTCAAAACTGCGCAAATTATCATTAAATCTGCGCTTGCCAGAAAAGAAAGTCGAGGCCTGCACTTTAACGAAGACCATCCTGAGCAATCTGAGCGTATAAAAAACACTATAATATAATTATGTTATTGCCAATTCTTCATTATCCAGATAAGCGTCTTCGAACCAAAGCTCAACCAATTGAAACGGTTGATGACACTATTCGCTCGCTCGTCAAAGATATGTTTGAAACCATGTATGACGCCCCAGGGATTGGACTTGCTGCAACACAAGTCAATCACCACATTCGTCTAATTGTAATCGACACTTCAGAAGAAAAAACTCAGCCACTGTGCCTAATCAATCCTGAGATTATTGAAAAAGATGGCGAACTTGAATGGGATGAAGGTTGCCTCTCAGTGCCAAATTATTATGAATGTGTAACACGTGCAAACCATATCAAAGTTCAAGCGCTCAATGAAAAAGGTGAGCGATTCGAACTTGAGGCGCAAGACTTATTAGGCGTATGCATTCAGCATGAAATTGACCACCTAGACGGCATTTTATTTGTAGATCACCTCTCCAAGCTCAAACAAAGACGCCTACTTGAAAAAACTAGAAAAGCTCAAAAGTAACGCGACTCGTGTCAATCCAGATCGGCCCTTATAAACTTAGCTCTATTGCACTATTAGCCCCTATGGCGGGTACAAGTGATAAGCCTTTTAGAATGCTTTGCAGATCGTTAGGTGCAGGACTAACCACCTCAGAAATGGTGGTTATACAAGCGCATTTACTCAATACTAATAAATCTAAATACCGCCTTGATTTTGCAGGTGAAGAAACACCAATTAGTATTCAGATAGCCGGATCAGAACCGCAAGAACTAGCTCTATCTGCACAAAAGGCGGTTGAATTTGGCGCCAATATTATTGATATTAATATGGGATGCCCTGCTAAAAAAGTCTGCAATAAAGCCTCTGGATCAGCATTGATGCAAGATGAAGCACTGGTCAAAAATATTTTAGAGGCGGTGGTTTCGGCAGTTGATATTCCCGTAACCCTAAAAATACGTACTGGCTGGGATGCTGATAATAAAAACGCATCTGTCGTTGCTCAAATCGCCGAACAATCTGGTATTCAAATGTTGAGTGTGCACGGACGTACCAAAGCAGATAAGTACAATGGCATGGCTGAATATAACACCATTCAAGCTGTTGTGAATCTGGTCGGTATTCCTGTTATTGCAAATGGCGATATTACTAGCGCCAAAAAAGCACAGCAAGTTTTAGACTATACGGGCGCTCCAGGCGTAATGATTGGACGTGCCGCTCAAGGCAATCCTTGGATTTTTTCTGAAGTTAACCATTACCTGAGTACTGGGAAAAACTTGGATTACATCCCAATTGAAGAGAAAAAATCCACAATTTTGAAGCATATTCAACAAATTCATGCTTTTTATGGTGATTTTTTGGGATTGAGGCTCGCCAGGAAGCACATTCTTTGGTATGCTACCCACCTTGACAAAAATAGCATGCGTTATTTTTGGCCAACGATTAACAAAATTACTGATCGTGAGCAACAATTTAAACTTTTTAAGGACTATTTAAACCAGCTATGAGCTCTACCGATTTACCTGCCTGTATTAATGCAAAATTAAAACGCTACTTCGAGCAATTAGATAAAGAGCAAGCATCTGGCGTTCATAAAATGGTGATCAACGAGGTAGAGCCTGTAGTTATTAAGTTTGTTTTAGAATTAGTTAGCAATAATCAGAGCGAGGCTTCTCGCGTATTAGGCATTAATCGTGGCACACTCAAGAAAAAAATCGAACTCTATAAGCTCTAAAACTTTATAATAACCTTTGTTACTAAACCCCAACATTTCAAAGGAATAAAATGTCTATACAACGAGCTTTAATCAGTGTTTCTGATAAAACCGGTATTCTTGAATTAGCCCAAACACTAGCTAGCAAAAATATTGAAATCCTCTCAACAGGCGGCACAGCCAAGCTTTTAGCAGATAATAACATTCCAGTCATTGAAGTATCAGACTATACCGGCTTTCCTGAAATGATGGCAGGGCGCGTCAAAACGCTAAATCCGAAGATTCATGGTGGCATCTTGGCACGTCGTGGATTAGATGAAGCGGTCATGAAACAAAACGATATTAATCCAATTGATTTAGTCGTTGTTAACCTTTACCCTTTTCAAGCAACCATTGCCAATCCTGATTGCACACTAGAGGATGCGATTGAAAATATCGATATTGGCGGTCCAGCGATGTTACGCTCAAGTGCTAAAAATCATGCATCGGTCACTGTTTTAGTAGACGCTGCAGATTATCAAACGGTTATCGATGAGATTAATACTAATGGCAATACGACGCTAGAAACACGCACAAAACTTGCCCTTAAAACCTTTGAACATACCGCGCAATATGATGGCGCTATCGCTAACTATCTAGGCAAAGGTGAGGATGGATTTTCTAATACCATGAACTTGCAATTTTACAAAACCCAGTCCATGCGTTACGGTGAAAATCCACATCAGTCCGCCGCATTCTACAAAGAAAACAATATTACTGAAGCTTGCGTCGCTTCAAGTACACAGTTCCAAGGTAAAGAAATGTCTTTTAACAATATGGCAGATGCAGACGCCGCACTAGAATGTGTACGTAGCTTCGATGAACCCGCTTGTGTGATTGTTAAGCATGCCAACCCTTGTGGTGTAGCTGTTCGAGCCAATATTTTTGATGCTTATGACGATGCTTTTAAAACAGATCCTACTTCAGCTTTTGGCGGAATTATTGCCTTCAATCGCAATCTAGATAAGCAAACTGCGCAAGCAATTATTGATCGTCAATTTGTTGAGGTTATTATTGCACCAAGTGTTGATGATGACGCCAAAGCAGCTTTATCAACCAAGAAAAACGTGCGAGCGCTAGAGTGTGGCGACCTATCCAAAGCAAAACCATCGCTCGACTATAAACGCGTTACAGGTGGCTTGTTAGTCCAGGATAAAGATCTTGGAGTTATTGGCGAGAACGACATTAAATGCGTGAGTGACATCCAGCCAACTGCAAAACAAATCAAAGATTTATTATTTGCCTGGAAAGTAGCCAAAACAGTTAAATCCAATGCGATTGTCTATGTTAAAAATGAAATGACGATTGGCGTTGGCGCTGGCCAAATGTCACGTGTTTATTCCGCCAAAATTGCCGGCA
>JAHZKM010000045.1 GCA_022600395.1 Pseudomonadota bacterium
CAGTATTAGCAGGTGGTTTTGACACAAAGATCCTTGTATTAGTAAGTATTTTTAACAACTAACCTAGATTATAATGTCAGCATTCAAAATATTGATAGAATAAAATCATGTTTACAGTAGAAAATCAAGCAAGTGGTAATAACTTTACGGTTGCAAAAGATGAAACCATTCTTGATGGTGCTATTAGTCATGGCCTAGGATTTCCTTATGGTTGTCAAAATGGCTTTTGTGGGAAGTGTAAAGCAACACTTATTGAGGGTGAGATAGATTATTTAGAAGGCGTTCCACCTGGGATTACTCCTGCGGAGATAAATGACAATATGTTTTTGCCATGTAAATGTTATGCCAAAACAGATCTATCGATTGTTGTTACTGAATTAGAAAGTATCGCAGATATTGAAGTTAGAACCCTACCGTGTAAAGTGGTTAAGATAGAACACTTGAATGCTGATGTAGCAAAAGTTGTTTTAAAAATTCCAGGTAGTGAGGCATTGCAATATTTAGCAGGTCAATATATAGATTTAATTCATCCTGATTTTAGTCCTCGAGCTTTTTCTATTGCTAACGCACCGCATAATACAGGTATTATTGAGCTTCATTTACGGCTTATTCCTGGTGGTAAATTCACTAATTTTGTCTTTAATGAAATGAAAGAAAAATCGTTATTGCAAATTAAAGGGCCCAAGGGTAGCTTTTATCTAAGAGAAGGTAGTGAAAAGCCAATGATTATGATAGCTGGAGGAACTGGTTTTGGTCCTGTTAAAGCGATGGTTGAGCATGCGATTGAATCCAATAGTCAAAGAAAAATCGATATTTATTGGGGAGCGAGAACAGAGCAAGATTTGTATATGTCACTTCCTAGCGAATGGGCCGAGCAATTTGATCATATTAATTTTGTGCCAGTTTTGTCTATGCCAGATGATAACTGGGCAGGTCGAGTAGGGTATGTTCATGAGGCAGTTTTAGCAGATTTTGATACCTTAACTAATTATGAAGTATATGCTTGTGGCCCGCCAGCAATGGTTAGATCTGCAGCCAATACCTTTGTTAAAAAAGGCCTGTTTGAGAAAAACTTTTTTAATGATAGTTTTGACTTTGCTCATCAGGCGAGTGAAGTATGAGCGAATTACAACAACATTTAACACAGCAGCTTCAAATTGCACTATCTCCTAGTTATCTAGAAGTTATTAATGAATCTGCCAATCACTCTGGTCCAGCAACAGAGTCTCACTTTAAACTAATTGTGGTGAGTGAATATTTTAAGGATTTGGCTTTAATTGCCAGACATCGTTTCATTAATCAATTGTTTAAAGAGGAGTTAGATCATATTCACGCATTGGCAATGCATACTTATACTCCAGATGAATGGCGACTAAAGAGTGGTGCGCCAGATTCTCCAAATTGTGCAGGTGGCAGTCAATCTTAAGGTTATTCAAACAATTTCTCTGGGCAAGTTTTTTGCTATTAGGTGCTTGTAGTTCACAAACAAATAATACAACAGCCCAGTCCAGTAAAACGCAAGTTGAGCAAACAGCTTTTGTTAAACCAGCTATAGAAAAAGATCTTTGGCGTTATATTGTTAATAGATCAAATTTAAAAGCACCGAGCCAAAAACACCTATATTGGCATATTGATTGGTTTAAAAAGAATCCTGACTATCTAACGCGTATCACCAAGCGTGCCAACCCTTACTTGTATTTGGTTGTGCAAGAAGTTGAAAAAGCAGGACTGCCGCTTGAGATTGCATTATTACCCATCGTAGAATCAGCTTATTACCCGTTTTCTTATTCTCATGGTACAGCATCTGGTTTGTGGCAATTTATTCCCTCTACAGGCAGACTTTACGGTTTAAAAGATAGCTGGTGGTATGACGCTAGACGTGATGTATCAGCCTCTACTAAAGCGGCAGTCAAATATCTAAAAAATCTAAACAAGTTATTTAAAGGTGACTGGTTGTTGGCAATAGCCGCTTATAATTCTGGCCCAGGTCGTGTGCAACGAGCTATTCGAGATAATAAAAAACAAGGTAAGCCGACTGATTTTTGGCATTTGAAATTGCCAAATGAAACTAAAGGCTATGTACCTAGATTATTAGCTGTAACTGAGTTAATCAGGCATCCTGAGAAATACGCTCAAATTATTACTCCAGTTAATAATGAGCCAGCTTTAAGTGCTATCCAGCTAAAAACTCAGTTTGATTTGGCTTTAATTGCTGAATGGTCAGGTATGACTTTGGAAGATTTATATACATTAAATCCAGGCTTGAAGCGCTGGGCAACACCTAGCAAAGGTAATTACACTTTATTATTGCCCAATGCAAATATGGAGCTGTTTCAAAAATCTATGCTGGCTAATCCAGAACAGCCTCGATTAGAGTGGGTGCGTCACCTAGTTAAACAAGGTGATAGCTTGAGCTTGCTTGCAAAAAAATATGCAACAACTATGGAGCAAATTGTTAGTGTTAATCAATTAGACGACCATTTGATTAAAGTGGGTAATCATTTAATTGTGCCCATTGCCAAAAAGGGCGCGATTGATTATTCATCATCAGAATCTCAACGTGAAAAATCTCGCTTAAATGCCCGAAAAAAAGGACATAAGGTTATTCATATTGTTACAACAGGAGATAGCTTGTGGTCAATTTCAAAAAAATATCAAGTGAGTATAAATAATATTGTTAAATGGAATCATATTAAACGCTCAGAGCCTTTAAAATTAGGCAAAAAGTTAGTATTGTGGCAGTCTAATGTAGTGTCAAAGCCAGATTTATCATCAGTAACATCGTTGGGTATAGATATTGATAGAAAGGTGATTTATCGAGTGAAGAGTGGCGATAATTTGTCAACTATTGCTGCTAAATTTGGCGTGAGTGTTAAACAAATTAAGCAATGGAACCAGTTGACTAATAAACCGCTACAGCCAGGTCAAAAACTCACCATTATAGTTAACGTTATTAATTCAAAAATGAAATAAATCTTATGAACATACTTCCTATTAACAAAATTATCTTAGCTAGTTTTGCCTTTGCACTTACACATTGGAAAAAGATTGTTGAAATCTCTATTCTACCTGTAGCAATCTCATTGCCATTGTTGTTAATCTTGCCACAAATGTTTGAACTGATGGAATTGGTCTTTCAAGGTGGTGAGTTGAGTGAAGTTGTTTTGCCAGATAATACACCTATATATTTATTATTATTTTTATATGGCTATATTATGCTGTCAGTGAATATGTATCGTTTGGTTGTATTGGGCGAACAGAGTGTTTTGGCTTTGTCACCCATTTTCAATATTCGTCAAATTTTTAGATTTCTTGGCTTAACACTTTTTATTGGTTTTGTAACGACAGTGCCTGTTATGCTTACAGGTATTGGTTCTTTGCAATTAATAATTTATTTTTTAATTATGCCAATTACGCTAAATTTTATTAACATTGCCACTAACCAACCTTCAAAATATCAATGGAAGTTGAATTTTGCTTCTCAGGCTAATTTGTTTTTGTTGCAAGCTATTATTCCTGCTTTAATTGGGATGATTTTTAACGCATTGTTTGATGCTATAGGCTTTTCAGAAGTATTTGGATGGGCGGTTAAAGCGATCTTATTCTACTGGAGTTTGGTTAACTTGGCGTTGTGTTACCAGCTCATTCAAAAAGCTAATGCTTCAGCGTAAATCCTTTTGGATAGCGCATATCATAAGTTGTTTTATGGAGTTTTTTAAGAGAAATCTTGCGTCTTAATTGTTGATAAATTTTGACAAAGTTTTTGAGTCGCTGTTGTTGATTTTTGTACCCGAGCACAACAGTCATATTTGGCTTAATAATTAATTGATCAATATTACTCCTAACTAGCGAAAGAATTTTCATATCACCTAAGATCTCTTGATAAATTTTATAATCTTTTAAAAGCGCTACACCTTGTTCTGGGTTGTTGTTAGATTTGAATAATACTAGAGATTCGTTTGTTTGAGCATTTGGCTGAAAAGATAAATTTTCAGGCGTGATTAGAATGCCTTGATTCGTTACATATCCTTGACATTTTTTCAATTTAGTGGACTTATCACAAGCAATATTTTCCCAATGAGCGGCAATTTTATGGGTTGTTATATGGATTTCAATAGCATCCCAAAATAGGCGTTTTACTTGAGCCTGCTGTACCCAAGGATGTTGTTCTAATTGCTGTTTAATTTGATGTAAGTCTAGCTTATAAGCCTCTTGGACTAGTGGTTTTATTTGCACCTCTAGTGTTGCTTTGTTGACTAAATCGCTACGATCTATTTCCCAACTTACTTGGGTTTTTAGGTGTTCGCTAGGGTTATAATAAACCAAGCTCCATCCTACAATAGCGATTAATAAAAATATAAGAAATGGTTTAATCCATAATTTAAAGTGTTGAGAAAACGACCGTTTGTGTCGGTTTTTACTTTTAAACTTCATTGATAATTTGTTGAACTAATTGCTCAAAAGTAATGTTTGCAGCTTTAGCAGCCATAGGTACTAGAGAGTGAGAGGTCATACCAGGAACAGTGTTAATTTCTAATAAATAAGGTATGTTGTTCTGATCTAAAATAAAGTCAACCCTACCCCAGCCAGTTGCATTAATAGCTTGAAAGGCTTGTATTGCGATTTTTTGCAATTGTTCTTCTTGAGTCTTGTTCAAGCCACAAGGGCAAAGATATTGTGTGGTGCTTGATACATATTTGGATTCATAATTATAAAAATCTTGATCCGTAACGATTTTAATAACGGGTAGTGCTTTATCACCTAGAATCGCCACCGTATATTCATCTCCCGTTATCCATTGTTCAATTAGTATTTTGCTATCATAATGCCGAGCCAGTTCTAGAGCGTCATTAAGTTGTGAGGCTTTAGTAACTTTACTAATACCAATACTAGAGCCTTCAGAAACTGGCTTAACTGCCCAAGGTAGAGAAAAGTTAATAGTTGATGACTGTGTGTCTTTTTTGGCCAGTATAGAGGGGGCTAAAGGCAAACCTTTGGCGTGCCAAATTTGTTTACACAGATGTTTGTCCATGCCATTTGCGCTAGCCATTGAATTGGAGCCCGTGTAGGCAATATGACGATCTTCTAAGAGTTTCTGTATAAAGCCATCTTCACCGCCTCGACCATGTAAAACAATAAAAGCCAGGTTGAACTGTTCAGACCAAAGATCGTTTAAATTATCTCCGTTCCAGTCGAATTTAAAACATTGAATATGTAGAGATTTTAAGGCTTGATAGACAGCTTCACCACTTTCTAAAGAGACTTGTCGCTCGGCAGAATTGCCCCCCATTAATACTGCAATCATATAATTTTTAGCTCAGTTTCTAAATCAATTTCAAAGTTTGATTTTACGGTTTGTTGAATATGCAAAATGAGGTTTTCAATATCAGTGGCACTGGCATTATTGTGGTTGATAATATAATTAGCGTGCTTATCAGATACACAAGCGCCACCAATACAAAACCCTTTTAACTGTGAATTTTCAATTAATTCAGCAGCATAGTATTGTTCTGGATTTTTGAAAACACTGCCACAGCTTGGCAAGCCAATAGGCTGAGAGGCGTTTCTTTTTTGCAAGAGTTGCTGAATATTTTGACTGGATGGTGTTTGATTAAATTCTAATTCGGCAGCTATAAAATACTCATGAGGATGAACAGGTTTGACATGTCGATAGCCAATATTAAAGTCAGCGCTTTGGCGTTCAAAGACTTCGCCAGCTGTATTAACGGTATGTATACATTTAACAAACTCCCAAAACTCAGAGCCAAAAGCGCCTGCATTCATAGCTAATGCACCGCCGACTGTACCAGGAATAGCGCTTAAAAATTCTGCTCCAGATAGATTTTTTTCATGAGTAAATCTTGATAATTTAGCAAGCGTAACTCCTGCTTCTGCCATAATACGATTGTGTTTAAGTTGCAAAGATTTAAGCTGTGTCAGTTTAATAACAACTCCTTTAAATCCTGAGTCACGAACCAAAAGATTACTGCCCAATCCTACTAATAAAATTGGCTTGGTGTTTTTGTTTAGAAATTCGACAAGTGCCTGAATGCTTGCCGGCATAAAAAAATCTTGTGCCACTCCACCTGCTCGTAAAGAGCAGTGCGAAGCCATTGGTTCGCATTGTTTTAGTACGTTAATTAATTTAGCCATAATTCGATTTTAACAGGCTAGGCAGGGTGTGAATATCACCCGCACCTAGCGTGAGTAGCACGTCATTTGGGCCGATAATATGCGGCAATACGTTTAAAACTTCTTGAATATCTTTAATAACAACTGGATTTAGCGTCGAACGCTTTCTAATAGAGTCTGCTAAAGTTGAGCTATTAATTTGCGCGATAGGCGTCTCACTGGCTGGATAAATATCTAGCAAAATTAAACTGCCTGCTTGGCTTAAAATTCGAGCAAAATCATCAAAAAGATCTCGAGTTCTTGAGTAGCGATGTGGCTGAAAAATCACTACTAGGCGTTTATCAGGATAGGTATTTTTAAGAGAATCAAAAATCGCATTAATTTCGACAGGATGATGACCATAATCATCAAACAAATCAACTGGCTGCTGTTGAATTTTCAGCTGGCCATGATGATCAAGTCTTCTAGCAACGCCAGAAAAATGACTGAGCGCCGATTGAATAACCTCAATATCAATGTTGAGCTCACAGCAAACGCCAATAGCTGCTAAAGTGTTAAGAATGTTGTGTTTGCCAATGAGATTTAGTTGGATCGAAAAGGGTTGGTTATATTTTGGGTTTTCACGGGTATAGAGAACGTCAAAGTGCATTTGCATATCAACTTGCGTGATATTAATAGCACGTATGTCAGCCTTTGAATTAAATCCGTAACTAATCATAGGACGGTGAATGTTAGCCATAATATCATCAACACCTTGATCGTCACTACACAAGATGCAAGCGCCATAAAAAGGTAAGTTAGATGTGAAACTAACAAAGGTATCTTTTAATTGCTGATAATTGTTGTCATAAGTCTCCATATGATCTTGATCAACATTGGTAATAACGCTCAACATAGGTTGCAGGTGCAAAAAAGAAGCATCTGACTCATCCGCCTCAGCAATTAAGTAATCGCTTGCACCCAATTTAGCATTAACACCATTAGAGTTTAAAATCCCGCCAATAATATAAGTAGGATCGAGTTCAGCTTGATTTAGAATGTGCGCAATGATACTGGTTGTGGTGGTCTTTCCATGTGTTCCTGCTACAGCAATGCCAAAACGAAAACGCATGATCTCAGCTAACATTTCTGCTCTTGGTACTACAGGGATGTTAAGTTTCTGAGCTTTTTTTAGCTCAGGATTATTAGAGCTGATGGCGCTAGAAACAACCACTGCCTGAACATTGTCAATATTTTTAGAATGATGTTGGTTGCTAATTTGACAGCCCATTTCTGAGAGTCTTTTAGTGATATTGTTGTTTTGTAAGTCTGACCCAGAGATTTGATAGCCTAGATTGTGAAGCACTTCTGCAATACCACTCATGCCTGATCCACCAATGCCAATAAAATGAATTTTATGGATTCTAGATCTGGATACTTGTCTTAGGTTGTTCATGGCTGTAAGACGCTAATAATGCACAACACTTGAATACCTTCGCCTTTTCCAAAAGCACTCAAACCTTCGCCAGTCGTTGCTGTAATACCAATATCATCTGTAGAAATGTTAAACAGCTTAGCGATATTTTTTTTCATATCAATGATAAAAGGCGATATTTTTGGTTTTAAGCATTCAATAGAAATTGAAATATGTTGCACCTGCCAAGTATTTAAATCTTGCAAAGCTAGTTTCAGGTATTCACGACTATCAACAATTCCTTGTTGGCAAAGATAATCCGCTTTTTCGCCCAAAATATTAATACCCGTAATAGAGGAGACAGCGTTGGTTAGGGCGTGGAGCACTACATCACCATCACTATTTGCTCGCAAACCTTGGGCATGCATGCAATCAACACCTGCTAATAATAGCGTTTTTTTGTTATTTTCAAAGGCGTGAGAATCTTGTCCAAGACCAGTTTTAAATTTCATAAGGTAGATGCTTGTTTTAAATAAAAGTTGGCCAATGATAAATCTTCAGGATTGGTAATTTTTAAATTAGTTTTTGAAGATTCAACCAATAAGGAGCTTAGACCCATACGCTCAATTGCACTTGCTTCATCAGTGATATGGGCACCCTCATTATGAGCACTATTAAGTGCTTCTAATAGTAGACCATACCGATACATTTGTGGTGTTTGTGCTTGCCATAAGTTAGTCCTGTCTACTGTTGATTCGGCTATATTTAATTTAGATTTTTTAATGGTGTCGACAACTTTAGTTGCTAACAAACCGCCAATTTTTTGACCTTCAAGCTGCTGAATAAGATTTTCAACATCTTCGGCTTTAATACAAGGGCGAGCAGCATCATGAACTAAAACCCAATCGCTATCTTGAACAAAGGGTTTGAGTGTATTTAGCGCATTAATAACAGATTGATAGCGCTCTTCACCACCAACAGCGATAGATAAGAGTTTAGGGTGATGATAAAATTTAGAAGATTTAAACCAAGAGTCTTGTTTTGAAATTGCAACTACACAACCTTTAATTTTTTCAATATTTAGCAAGGTGGATAGGCTTTGATCAAGCACACTAAGGCCATTATCTAATTGTAAATATTGCTTGGAAATGCTAGTTTGCATCCTTGTTCCAACGCCACTGGCAGGCACAACAAGATAGCAATGATCAGTTGACATAATGTATAAAAATAAACTGGATTATTTTTTTATTATACCCAAGCGACGGGCGTTTTAATCTTGATCAGAAACGCTGATTTGATAGTATTTTTCACCTTCTTTAATTAAGCCAAATTTTTGCCGTGCTATTGACTCTAAAATTTCCAGCTTTTGGTCTGACTTTGCATTAATTTCTAGCATTAGCTCTAAATTTTCTTGTGTAAGTCTTTCATTAATGGCAGTATTTTTTTCAAGCTCAGCTTGCTTAATATGAATATCAAAAGGAAAGGTGTTGATAATAAAATTCTGACGAATAAGTGTGGCCAGTATCACCAATAAAATAATACTAATCCAATAGCGATAAAAAAAGCCAAATAAACTATTTGACTTTTTTAAAAGATTAAGACTCAATGTTTAAGCTCGACTAATTAGCCGTCAGCAAGGTTTTGACCATCTTTAACATCTTGTGAAAACATCCAAATTGAGCCACCAATGATATAAATAGTAGAGGCAATAACGCCAAAGGCTGCAATCCACTCAGCTGTACCAGAAATTATTTCAATGTATGAGAGGATAATTAAAGCTAATGGCGCAACTAAAGTAATTGCTAATGTACTAATCATTAAAACATTACCTCTTGCGCCGCTATTATTGACTGTTGAGCTCATATTTCCGCCTTGTATAAATTAAGTTGGAATTATTATATCACAGATTTTTTTGCCTTTCTTGATGTGAGTCAATTTTTCACTAATAAAGTATGGGATATTTTGTCATGCCATGCGAGATTATTTTGATTAAAAAACTGATAAATAAAGCCTGCACCTAAGGTTAAAAAAGAAACTATTCCTGCTAAAAAACGAATCAAAGCTTGCTGATGGGTGATATTTTCCTGATTGGGTTGAATGACTTGAAATCGCCAAGCTTTCATGCCAACGGTTTGGCGACCTTTAACCCAAGAAACAGTAAAATATAAATAAATACTGGGCAGGGTGATTACGTAGAAAAAAGCATCACCCATGCTACCAAACAACGCATTGGTTACTAGGCCTACGAAAAAGACCAAAGAAAAGGCTAAAAAGGTATCGTAAAACATAGCGCCTAAACGACGTAATAAAGAAACATTAGAGTTCATGATTAATTAGAAGATTGGGGTTGATGACGGTTTGGTTGAGATAAATACCAAAATGTAGATGCGGCCCTGTTGCTCGACCAGTTTGACCAATTGTGCCTATTATCTCACCTTGCTTGACAATCTGACCAGGCTTTACCAAGCGTTTATTTAGATGAATATAGACACTAATTAGTCCTTGCCCATGATCAATAAATACCGTATTGCCATTAAAGAAAAATTCATCACTCACAATAACTTGTCCACCTGCTGAGGCCTGAATGTTGGTGCCAATATTCCCAGCATAATCTAGCCCTGTATGTGGGCGCCTCGCTTGTCCATTGTAAAAACGTTTAAAGCCAAAAGGACTGGTAGTCATACCAGAAACAGGACGTATAAACCTAGACTCTTGAAAGGCGATATTTGAAAAAGTTTTACGGGCTTTGGATAGAATAGGGCGTTCTCGTTTGATTCTGTCCATATGTGCTAAATTAGTATTAACGTATTGTTTATTTTTACCAGTGAGAGTGATATGTTGCTCTTGATAGGCATGCTCTTCAACTTGAAAGGGAATCTGGCGCGTGGAAAAATCTTTAATAGTGAGTTTCTTATCACCTGTTTTGGCTAATAAGGGAATGCCAATGAGTGCTTGCCAATGAGTATTTTCCAGGTGCTGAACGTAGACTGGAACTTGGCTATAAAAAGCTTTTGGACTAGCGTGATTAGTGTAGAAGTCAACGACTGCAATCCCACCTGGTACAGGGGTATTTTTGACGTTGAGATTGGCTAGAACACTCAATGGTAGTAGTAGAAGAAGTAAGAGTTTAGTTTTTTTCAATTTTTTCCACCTTAGAATAGATAACGCCATCACTCAAACGCGTTTGTATTAACTGCTTAGTTTGTATGAGGTTAACTGATGTTAGTAATTTTTGATTGGCACCGATGGTAATACTATAACCTCTAGATAGAGTGCTAAGTGGAGAGAGATGCCCAAGCGCATGTGCATGATTGGCAAGTTGGTTTTTTTGCTGATTAACAAGCTGTATCACCGCATTTTTTAGTCGATGATTTAACTCTATGAGCGCTTTCTTATTGGCGCTAATTAGTTGAGTAATTTGCTGGTTTAAGCGATTTTTAGAAAGTTGATTAAGAGTGTTAGCGTGTTTAATTTGCACTTTTGGCGAATGTTGCTTAAGGTTAGAAAACAAAGTTGTCAATTTGTACGCTTGGGTGTTAATCATTCTAGTGGCCGAACTCTCTAGTCGGTGTGATAGAAAATCAAGCTGTTGTGACAAATAATTTACTTGCCTTTCAGGTGAGGTAATTCTTAGTTTTAGCTGATCCAGATATGCCTGTTTATGTTGCTGATTTTGCCAGGCTTGCTGATGCAATTGGGTCGATAATTTGGCTACTTGAGATAATAGTTCTAGCCTATCTGGTGTTGCTAGCATAGCAGCAGCACTTGGCGTTGGTGCGCGCATATCGGCAACAAAATCTGCAATAGTAGTATCTGTTTCATGTCCGATGGCGCTAATAATAGGCGTTTTGGCATGATAGATAATGCGGGCTACCGATTCTTCGTTAAAGGGCCATAAATCTTCAAGAGATCCGCCACCGCGGGCAACAATAAGCACATCACAGCGTTCTGTATTGTCAGCAGCTGCAATTGCTTGTCCGATTTTTTCAGCTGCGCTTTGGCCTTGAACTAAACTGTCAAATAATAAGATATGGGTGAATGGATAGCGTTTGCTAAGCACTTTAATAATGTCTTGAATAACTGCGCCCGTTGATGAGGAGATTACGCCAATAGTATTCACATGAGAGGGTAGAGGTTTTTTGTGAGATGGATCGAACAAACCTTCTTCAGCTAATTTATTTTTTAATTGTTCAAAGGCTAGATTTAGATTACCCACGCCAACAGGCTCAACTTGCTTAACAATAAGCTGGAAATCTCCTCGCGCCTCATACAAGGTAGGTGCAGCGCGCACTAAGACTTCCATACCATTTTCAGGTGTAAATTTAATATTGCGCTGATTGAGACGAAATAAAGCGCATCGAATCTGAGCTTTGTTATCTTTTAGAGAAAAATACCAATGTCCTGAAGAAGGGCGCGCTAAGTTGGATATCTCTCCTTGTAGCCAGCACGTCGGAATGTTGTCTTCAACGGTATTATTACATAGCGATAAAAAGCTAGAGACAGTATATATTTCGTCTAAATTAAACATATATTATTATCTAAGCAGAGCAAATACAGCGCCACTACCGCCATCTTTTTCAGGACATGAGTTAAAGGCAAGCACTTGAGGATGCTGAGTTAGAAAACTAACTACTTGGGTTTTTAAAATACTCATGCCATTTTCAGAATGATAGCCTTTGCCGTGAATAATGTGAATAAACTTTTCTTGTTGGTGGTGATGCATAAAAGCACTCATAGACTCACAAGCCTGCACTACTGTTTGGCCATGAAGATCCAAAGTGGGCGCATAACCAATGTCACCTTGTTTCATTTTTTTGATAATTTTTGCTGATAGGCCATTTTTGGCATAAGTCACAACTTCTGAGCCACTTAATCGTGCTTCAGTGATAAAGCTATAGGCTGTGAATGCGGCTTTTTTAACTTGGTTGTTTTTTGAGTTTGTTCCATCTTTGTCGATAGGTACATTAGCATCAACACTCTCTCTAAACATCTTTTTGTCATTGTCGTTGATCGTATAATTATGCATTAGAAAACCCTTGAATTAGAGTTTAATTATAGCAATATTAACTAACTTTTTACAAAGCTTTAGTTGACACTTTGAGATGCATATCTTACTAATGATTAATTATTTTGTACGATTCGTGATTTTTTTAGATGGTTTTTCTGGTTTAGCATAGCTGAGCTGGGTAATTAAATCAGTACGATGATAACTATCAAGACTACTTACAGCGATACTACCTGCTCTCTCTATATCAATATATCCATCCTGATGAACAATGTCATCTTTGATATTTATATAAGTTATTTCACCAATAATGATAATAGTGTTATTTATTGTTAGTTGATGATGCTCTTTTAGCTCCATACCAAGTTGTATTCGACTCTGCTTTACAAAAGGTGCGGGAAAGTTATCGTGCCATTCTTCACATAAACCTGTCGCTTTAAACTCGGATATTTTTTTATCATATCGAGCAGATGTTTGATGAGCCTGTTCGCAAATTGATTCATTAGCATGATTGATTGTGTAATGTCGAGTTTCTAGTATATTTTCCAGAGTATTCCTGCAAACTGAGTGTGGTCGAGATATCATGCCTAACAATGGAGGAGTTGAGCCGATATGAAAAACAGAAGTAAAGATGGCAATGTTAGTATTATTATTTTGATCACAGCTAGCAATCATATTAGCACTTTTGAAGCCACTCAACGCATTTACAAATAACGCTCGATATCGATCATCTAAAGCTTCAATCTGTTCTGTTTTTAATTGCATAAGTAGTCCAATTTAAAGTATCACAAATGATTGTTATGTCATAGGTAAGCAATAGAATGAAAACAGTTGTCAATCTTTTTCTCATAGATAAACACCAATAAGAAAATTTTAATAACTTTTATAAAGCTCGATAATACATGATAAGTGCGATTAAACCTATTAAAAAAAGAGTGTTGCATAACCTTTAAGGTTTAAGTGAGACAATTATGCAGTTATTGTAGACATAACGCCAGCATTCAAATATTTAGAGCTAACTTGTTTGGGTTTTTATATAACCTAATAAA
>JAHZKM010000046.1 GCA_022600395.1 Pseudomonadota bacterium
GCGCGACATAAGTCGGTCTTTAAATAATTAAGTATTGTCTAACATTAATTTGCAATATAAATAGCTGTACCCGAAATTGTTTGCTTTGTAGATTGGGTGTTGACAAAGAATCCACCGCCATAACCGTTAGAAATAAACGTTATGCCGCCATTTACAACTTCGCCTGTATTTTGCAAGATAATTCCATTGGCACCAACCTTGGCAGCTTGTTTCTTTATCTCTTCTAGTGCCAAGTCAAGGTTATGTTGTTCTCCAAAGCCCATTTCAGAAGAGGATTTTACAATGCCAACCACATCATAATTAGATGGTTCTGAGTGATAAATACTAACCATTTCAAAACTTATCGCATCTCTTTTCAAGCCTGTCACTAATGAAGAACCAGTGGCACAACTACTCAAATATACAACGGTTAACGCCATAGTTAAAATTTTTAACAAAAGTTTTCTTTGTTCTTTCATTTACGGCCCAGAACATGTTTTTAATTTCATAATTATACATCGTCTTGATAATTGGGAAATATGGAAAAAGACAATTTATAGTTCATAAGTAAAGACTCTTTGTACGTGGCTCGATGAAACACATGAACTATTTAATAAATGAACGAAAAACCCATTTTTTCTAACGTAAATAATGCTTTTTTTCCTAAAAAAGATATTTTTAACTCTAAAAATTAAAAAAAATCAGAAATTTCACAAACGGACTCTTAAAGGTTAAAAATAAACGCTATTTTACTATTCGCAAGTTTATGATATAATTTTTGCTCAATTTTGACCTCAAAACATTAAAAAATGGGGCTAAATTTTTTATTAACTATTCCCAAGGAAACATTATGAAATTAATTCTTTTAGGTGCGCCAGGCGCCGGCAAAGGTACTGTTGCAAAATTACTAACTAAAATTGACGGTTCAGTGCAAATCTCTACAGGCGATATTTTACGTGGTGCAGTAGCAGCAGGTACAGAGTTAGGCAAACAAGCACAAGCGGCCATGAATGCCGGCGACTTAGTTTCTGATGATTTAATTATGGGCATTATGGAAGAGCGCCTTAAAGAAGATGATTGTAAGTCTGGCTATTTATTAGACGGTTTTCCACGCACAATTCCACAAGCAGAAGCATTAAAAGCGCTACTTGAGAAAATGGGTGAAAAACTTGATGCTGCGGTAGAAATCGATGTGCCACGTGATGTGATACTTGATCGCTTAACAACACGTCGTACTTGTGAAAGCTGTGGCGCAATTTACAACACTAAGTCTAATCCAACTAAAGTTGAAGGCGTTTGTGACAAATGTGGTGGTGCGGCCGTTCAGCGTGAAGATGAAACTGAAGAAGCTATTAGCAATCGTTTAAATGTATACAACGATCAAACCGCGCCTTTAGTAGGTTTTTACAAAGAAGAAGGGCTGTTGCTATCTGTTGATGCCACATCTTCTGATGCAGTGATTGATGCAATTCAAGCTAAAATTGGCTAAAAGATTGGGTCTGTCTATTCGCTAAACAGACCTTATGTCAAGCAGAAACCTCTAGCTGTTTTTAAATAGTTAGGGGTTTTTTATGGACCAAATCTAACGAATAATAATGGGTTTGCTTTGACATTATTTATAGTTTATAATTCACCTATATATCTTGAGGAGAAATTCATGAATCGCTTTTTATTGCCATTTTTTTTGCTGGTTTTTTCTACTTTTTTGCAAGCACAAGAAGAGCTATTGCCGGCTGACAAAGCCTTTGCCTTTAAGGCCAATGTGGTTAATAATGAGATTGTTCTAGATTGGAATGTGGCTGAAGGCTACTATCTTTATAAAGAAAAGATCAAAATATCAAGTGATTTTTCTTCGCAATTAGGCGTTGCTAAATTTCCGCCAGCCAAAATTAAAAACGACGAATTTTTTGGAAAAGTTGGGGTTTATAGAAAATCTGTCAAGGTTAAAATCCCGGTACTAGAAGGTGAGACTGACTCTTTATTACTAAATGTCACTTTTCAAGGTTGTGCCGATTTAGGTGTTTGTTACCCACCTATTACCAAAACTGTTGCATTAGACATTAGCGCTTTGAAAAAGCCTTCTTTAGTCGACAATGCCTTTAACATGTTTTCTCAGGCAAAGCAAAGCGCTCAGTCTGTAGTTGATAAAATCAAGCCAATTTCTGACGAGCCTTTACCTGCTGACGAAGCCTTTGCTTTAACAGTTGATGCGATTAATGCTAATACACTCGTCGCCTCATGGGACGTTCACCCAGAATACTACTTATATCATGACAAATTCTTTGTTGATGTTAAGGGTGCAGAATTTGACACAATTAACTTCCCCAAAGGAGAAATAAAAGACGATCCTTTGTTTGGTAAGGTGCAAATTCATAAAGGTAAGTTAGAAGTTACATTGCCACTTAAAAATATTCAAACTCAGAATATTAGTTTTACCGTTCGCTATCAGGGTTGTTGGACAGGTGGAATTTGCTATCCGCCACAAGAAAAAATTCTTAATCTAACTCTGCCTGTACAAGACGAAACGACGACTATTGTTAGCGCTCAATCCTCTAATCCGGCACCTACAGCAGTTGCCGAAGCTCCTGTTTCGCTGAACGAAACAGACAAAATTGCCGCACGATTACAACAAGATAACATTTTCTGGGTCTTACTCAGCTTCTTTGGTTTTGGCTTGTTATTATCGTTAACACCTTGTGTATTCCCAATGATTCCAATTTTATCAGGCATTATTGTAGGGCAAAAAGGCGAGGTAACAACCCGTAAAGCTCTCATTATGTCGATTGTATTTGTTTTAGCCATGAGTGTGACATATTCTATCGCTGGCGTTCTGGCCGGTTATTTTGGCGAAAATCTGCAAGTTTTATTTCAAACGCCTTGGGTACTTGTTGTCTTTAGTTTAGTTTTTGTTGCTCTCGCTTTCTCCATGTTTGGCTATTTTGAAATTCAACTGCCGGCCGGCCTACAAGCAAAAATTGCAAACATGAGCAACAAACAAGAAGGTGGCCATCTAATTGGTGTGGCGGTTATGGGATTTTTATCAGCATTAATTGTTGGCCCATGTGTTGCGCCACCTTTGGCAGGCGCCCTAATTTACATTGGCCAAACTGGTGACGCTTTACTAGGTGGATTATCTCTATTTGTAATGAGTTTAGGTATGGGTGCACCGCTCATTTTAATTGGTGCGGGTGTATCGAAGCTGCCTCGAGCAGGGGGCTGGATGGATAACGTTAAATATATCTTTGGCATTTTAATGTTGGCTGTTGCTATTTGGCTACTTGAACGAATTATTCCTTCAATCGCATCACTAGCACTTTGGGCGGCAATCTTTACTATTTCGCCAATTGCAATGGGTGTGCTTAACAAACTGACTGATACGCCAAGCGCTTGGGCTCGCATCTTTAAAGCAATTGGCTTGGTGATTATGTTCTACGGTATCTTACTTTGGGGCTTGGTAGCTCGTGGAGGTGGTGACATGCTGGCACCGCTAGCTGGCTGGGGTGGCTCTAGTACCCAAACAGAACAAGTGCATATTCAATTTGAAAAAATTAAAAGTGTTGGCGATCTTGATCAAGTTTTAGCAAGATCACAAAAAAGCGACCAAATCGTTATGCTAGATTTTTATGCGGACTGGTGCGTCTCTTGTAAGGAATTAGAGCGTTTTGTATTTAGCAATAAAGACGTTGTAGAAAATATGAAAGATGTCATTTCCATCCAAGCAGATGTGACCAAAAATGATGCCCTTGATAAGGCCTTAATGGCCAAATTTAATATCATTGGCCCGCCTGGAATTTTGTTCTTTAAGCAGGGATTAGAGCAACGTCCTCAACGTATTATTGGAGAAATCAACGCTCAAGGGTTCTTGGCGCGTTTAAATCAAATAAAGTAAGCGCTTAGTCGCTAAAAGTCATTCAAAGATAGCTATCGTTCATGATGTTGGTGGTAAAATCAGCTTTATTTGAAACTCGTAATTGATGTTATGGACATTCTATTGCTAAATGGCCCAAATCTAAATATGCTTGGTACGCGCGAGCCAGATCAGTATGGCTCGCAAACACTAGATGATATCGTTCAACACCTAGCCCAGCTCGCAACTGATGCGAATCTGAGTCTAGATCATCACCAAGATAATTCTGAAGTAGGCCTAATTGACAAAATCCATGCAGCCAGAAGTAACGGCACACAATACATTATTATTAATCCAGCGGCCTTTACACATACATCAGTAGCATTACGCGATGCTCTGTTAGCTGTGGATATCAAATTCACCGAAATTCACTTATCAAACGTTTATAAGCGTGAGGACTTTCGTAAAAAATCTTATTTTTCAGATATTGCACAAGGTGTTATTTCTGGCTTTGGCGCACAAGGCTACGAATTTGCAATGAATGCAGCAATCAAACATATTAAATCAAAGGGGTAGAAAATGGATATTCGTAAAGTTAAAAAATTAATGGAATTGCTGGAGCAGTCTGGCATGGCTGAAATTGAAATTCATGAAGGTGAAGAATCTGTTCGAATCTCTCGCTATGGTGATGCGCCTGTTGCAGCGCCGATGGCAATAGCTGCGCCTGTTGCTCCAATTGCTGCAGTTGATAACTCTACAATAGCCGAGCCTATTAAGACAGCAGATGGCCATCCTATTACTTCGCCAATGGTAGGAACGTTTTATAGTGCTGCTTCGCCAACATCAGATGCATTCGTTTCTATTGGTCAGCATGTTAACCAAGGTGATACCATTTGTATTGTTGAGGCTATGAAAATCATGAACCAAATTGAGGCTGATCAGTCAGGAACGGTTACTCAAATATTATGCCAAGATGGCGACGCCGTAGAATTTGGACAAACTTTAGTTGTGATTAAATGATTGCAATGAATAAAATTCAAAAAGTTCTTATTGCAAATCGTGGCGAAATCGCCCTTAGAATTTTGCGCGCCTGTAAAGAGCTTGGCATTCAAACTGTCGCTGTTTATTCTACAGCAGACAAAGACCTCAAGCATGTTCGTCTAGCCGATGAGGCTGTTTGTATTGGCCCTCACCCTTCATCCGAAAGCTACTTAAACATTCCTGCGCTCATTGCTGCTGCAGAAGTAACCCATGCAGATGCTATACACCCAGGCTATGGCTTTTTATCAGAAAGCGCTGATTTTGCACAACGCGTTGAAGAAAGTGGCTTTATTTTTATTGGTCCAAGAGCAGACAATATTCGTGTTATGGGTGACAAAGTTGCCGCTATTGAAGCCATGCAAGCATCAGGCGTACCTTGTGTGCCTGGCTCTGATGGCGGATTAGACGATAATCCAATTAAAAATATGGAAATTGCGAGAAATATTGGCTTGCCAATTATTATCAAAGCCTCTGGTGGTGGTGGTGGCCGAGGCATGCAAGTGGTGGAAAAAGAATCTGACTTACTAGCCTCAATTGAACTTGCCAAATCTGAAGGATTAAGTTTCTTTGGCAATCCAGAAGTTTATATGGAAAAATTCTTAACCACGCCTCGCCATATTGAAATTCAAATCCTTGCAGATGAGCATGGCAATGCTGTGCATTTAGGAGAGCGTGATTGCTCTATGCAGCGCCGCCATCAAAAAGTTGTTGAAGAAGCGCCAGCACCTGGTATCACCCCTGATTTGCGCAATAAAATTGGTTCGATTTGTGCTAAAGCCTGTCAAGCTATCAACTATCGTGGCGTCGGCACATTTGAGTTTTTATTTGAAAATAATGAGTTTTATTTCATTGAAATGAATACTCGTGTACAGGTTGAACATCCAGTAACTGAGATGATTACCGGTATTGATATTGTACGTGAACAAATTCTCATTGCTGATGGGCAAAAATTGTCTTTTGCACAAGATGATGTCATCATTAAAGGCTTTGCTATTGAGTGTCGTATCAATGCTGAAGACCCGAATAACTTTATGCCTTCTCCTGGAAAAATTACTCAATATCATGTTGCCGGTGGCCTAGGTGTTCGTGTTGATTCGCATGTTTATAATGGCTATACAGTGCCACCGCATTACGACTCAATGATTAGCAAGCTAATCACTTTTTCAGACACGCGCGCAGGAGCTATTGTTAAAATGAAAAATGCATTAGATGAAATGGTGATTGATGGCATTAAAACCAATATCCCGCTTCAAAGAAGAATCATGGAAGACAGTGTTTTTCAAAAAGGTGGTATGAATATTCACTATCTTGAAAAAATGCTTGGAGAACAACACTAAGGATTTATAAATAATTATGATTAAAGCAGGCATTATTGGTGGTACTGGCTATACTGGTGTAGAGCTATTAAGACTCCTTCATAACCACAACATGGTTGATGTTGTGGCAATTAGCTCTCGCTCTTTAGACGGTAAGCGAGTTGACAGTATCTTTCCATCATTAGTCGGTCACTCGGACCTAATATTTTCTCTACCTAATGATGCTGTTCTTGATACTTGTGACGTTATTTTCTTTGCTACACCTCATGGTGTTGCCATGGAAGGCGCGGGCGCTTTTATTAAAAAAGGTATTAAAGTAATCGACCTAGGTGCTGATTTTAGAATTACAGACCCCATTGAATGGTCTAAATGGTACGGCATGAAGCATACACAAGCGTCACTTCTCGATAGCGCAGTGTATGGATTACCAGAAACCAATCGAGCTCAAGTCAAAGAAGCGATGTTGTTAGCCAACCCTGGCTGCTATCCAACTGCTGTACAACTGGCGCTAAAACCCCTAATTACCAATAAACTAATTAGCCTATCTGGTATTGTGGCTGATTGTAAATCAGGCGTTAGTGGCGCTGGGCGCGGTGCCAATCAAGCTATGCTGTTGTGTGAAACTAGTGAAAGTTTAAAATCATACGGTGTTGGCGGACATCGCCACTATCCTGAAATCAAACAAGCATTAGAAATTTTAGCAGGTGAAGAGGTTAATTTTACTTTTGTGCCGCACCTTGTGCCAATGATTCGCGGCATGCAAGCAACTATTTACGTCGATCTGCTTGATGAAAATGTTGATATAAGACCTTATTTTATCGATACCTATTCTAATGAGCCCTTTGTTAAAATTCTAGATGAAGGCGTTTATCCAGAAACACGGAGCGTCAAATCATCGAACTTTTGCCAGATTTCTATGCAGAAAA
>JAHZKM010000047.1 GCA_022600395.1 Pseudomonadota bacterium
GATGATGGCACACCATTTGACCCAGAGCTACACATTTATGAAAAAGATGCTAATGGCGTTGCAGTAGACGATTTTGTGCGTGAGCCGATTGAAACTGAAGAGTTTGGTCGTATTGCAGCACAAATCGTTAAGCAGGTCATTATCCAAAAAGTTCGCGAAGCAGAAAGAGAGGTAATTGTCCATGATTACACCCAACGCGTTGGCGAGGTAATTATGGTAACGGTAAAGCGTGTTGACCGAGGTAATGTATATGTCGACATGGGTGGTGTTGATGGCATGATTTCTAAGTTTGACCTAATTCCAAACGAGTCAGTACGTAAAAATGATCGACTAAGAGCTTATATTAAGGAAGTTAAGTCTTCAGTTCGTGGTGCGCAAATTTTCTTATCTCGAACTGCACCAGAGATGATGATTAAGTTATTTGAAATGGAAGTGCCTGAAATCTCAGAGGGTGTAATTGAGATTATGGGTGGTGCTAGAGATCCGGGTTTGCGTTCGAAGCTTGCAGTCAAGGCAAAAGACAAGCGTCTAGATCCTATTGGATCTTGTATTGGTATGCGAGGTGCTCGCGTTCAGGCAGTTTCAAACGAGTTAAATGGTGAGCGTGTTGATATCATTCTTTGGGATGAAGATCCGGCGCAATTTGTTATTAACGCAATGGCTCCAGCTGAAGTGAGCTCAATCATTGTTGATGAAGACCGTAACGCAATGGATATTGCTGTTGAAGAAGATCAGTTGGCTCTAGCCATTGGTCGCGGCGGACAAAATATTAAACTTGCAGCGCGTTTAACAGGTTGGAAGCTCAACGTTATGTCAACTACCGATGCTGAAGAGAAGCAGACTGAAGAAATTCAAAAAGCGAGCGTCAAACTTGCAGATAAATTAGGTGTTGATGGTGAAGTGGCAAGTGTATTGTTAGAAGAGGGTTTTGCTAATGTTGGTGATATTGCAGATGCTGACGCTGCAGTTCTAGAGGAAATTGAAGAATTTGATGCCACAATGGTTGAAGAGCTTCAAGAGCGTGCAGCGGACGCACAGCTTGTTCAGGCGTTAGGTGACGCGGATGCCTCTGAAGTGTTAACAAGTGTTGAAGGTGTTGATGCTGACCTTGCTGACGCATTGATTGAAGCCGAGATTACTACGGTTGGTGATTTGGCAGAATTATCTATTGACGAGCTGCTTGAAATTCAAGTTATGGACAAAGAAAAAGCTTCAAGTGTTATCATGACGGCAAGAGAAAACGAAGGATGGTTTGATTAATAACGATATTTAGATAAAAAGCGTTTATTTAATCACTATAAAAACAGGCAAGCATTATGGCACATACAGTTGAAACTTTATCCAAACTACTGAAAAAGACACCCGATGAGGTAATCACTATTCTAACGAATGCTGGTATCGAGGGCAAAAAAGCAGACTCTGATATTTCTGCTGAGGAAAGAAAAATTTTAATGGGTAGTTTGTCAAAGCGCTCATCAAGCAAGTCAAGCATATCAGTATCTCGTAAGCCTGGCGGCAAAACCACAAATAGCACTAGTGGCGGCGTTAAGGTGCAAGTCAAGAAAAAGCGCGTTAAACAAGCGACTGGCGAGACCGACACTGAAGTAGCTGTTAATGAAGCGGCTCTAGCTGCACAAGCGGCACTGGAAGCGGGACGAGACGCTGATGAAAAATTACAGGCACAAGATGCTAAGCGCCTAGAGATGATCCGTTTGCAAAAAGAACAGGCTGATGCATTAAAAGCGCAAAAAAACACCGCTAGTCAAGAGATAGATGTTGTCAAAGCAGAAAAGCCTAAAGAGGCAAAACCAGCAGAAAAGCCTAAGGAGGCAAAACCAGCAGAAGATAAAAAACCTCAGAGGTTGCGCAATTCAGCCAATAATAAAGCACCGGGACGTAAGCAATTACATGTCGCCAAACACAATCCAAATCGTAAACTAAAAAAGAAAGATAGAACTCGATTAAGTCAAAAAATTCAAGAAGAACAAGCGCAACATGGCTTCCAAAAGCCAGTTGAAAAAGTGATGCGTGAAATCGCCGTGCCAGAAAATATCAAGGTGAGCGATCTAGCACAAAAAATGACAATCAAGGCCGGCGAAGTCTTAAAAGTGTTGATGGGCATGGGCGTCATGGTGACGCTTAATGACGTTATTGATCAAGATACGGCTTTATTAGTGGTTGAGGAGATGGGTCACAAAGGTATCGCAAGTGTTGAAGAAACAGTTGAGGACACATTAATTGAAAAATCAAAATTAACAGGCAAAGAATCTATTAGGCCGCCAGTGGTTACGATTATGGGCCATGTTGATCATGGAAAAACCTCTTTATTAGACTATATTCGTCAAGCGAAGATAGCAGATGGCGAAGCCGGCGGTATTACTCAGCACATTGGCTCGTACCAAGTTGAGACAGATAATGGCAAAATTACTTTTATTGATACACCAGGACATGCAGCTTTTTCGAAAATGCGTTCACGCGGTGCGAATGCAACCGATATTATTATTCTAGTGGTTGCTGCTGATGATGGGGTTATGCCTCAGACAATCGAATCAATCAAGCATGCACAAAAAGC
>JAHZKM010000048.1 GCA_022600395.1 Pseudomonadota bacterium
ACAAGTCAATACAATTATGAAAGATATATTTTTAATCAAAAGAGCTAGAAAATTAATGCAACAAACAAGACCGTTGCCAATAGATACGGTTATGCAATTAAATATCCTAGAAAGACAGTTAAAAACGCCGTCAAAGGAGTTTGATGAGTTCTTTATTATTGCCATTAAGGACATGAATAGTGCCAATTCTTGGTAATTATTACATGTTATTTTTTTAGTCACTATTTAACAAATAGTTCGTAACGGTCTTTATAATTAGCTCACCAAATAACAAGGAGTAAGTCATATGAAAAAACAAATTTTAGCGCTATCAATTGCGACAGCTTTGTCAGCGACAAACGTTTCTGCAAATACAGAAGGGTTTGAAAATCTTAAGCATTTAGGCGGAACAATAGGTGGCGTTCTAGATGACGGAATTAGAGAAATAGTGGATATAGTAGGAGCTATTCGTGATTTACCTAACGATACAAGAGTTTGGACGGTTGGACAGGTTGAAGAGCTAAAGGGAAAAATTTGTGAAAAGCCAAAAACTATTATCAAGGAAGTAATTAAAGAAGTTCCAGTTGATAGAATCGTGGAAAAAGTTGTTTATGTTGATCGAGTGGTAGAAGTTCCCGCTATACCCAAGGAAAGAAATTGCACGACTAAGCGCCAATCTGATCGCTTTGGGAATGTTGATGAAGTGATTAGTTGTACTGAATGGAAATAAACACCCGATAATTATTGAACAATAAAGGCCGCTTAATGCGGTCTTTTTTATAACTCCATAAACAAAACACACAAACCACATTTAAACTTCAGATTCATTTTAGATAATAATAACTTTCAATTAAACGGAAGTTGTTATGTTATATGTAAAGCCAATTGGCGCTATTGCCACACTCATTGCTATAGTTAGTCTTACTTATTCTCATTTTATTCGGGCAGATATTTCATTTGCTCAAAAGCCGGCAGAAGTAAAAGTATCTTCAACAGTGCTTAATCCTATTAATGAAGTTGAGTCTGGATCGATGATCTATACGCTTAGTGATCAGTCTCAATTGACTCAAATGGCGCTAGATACTAAAGTTCAAATGAATATTACCGGCACGATTAATCGAGTCAAATTAGAGCAGGTATTTACCAACCCCTCTAATGACTGGGTAGAGGGTGTGTATGTTTTTCCATTGCCATCAAATTCAGCAGTTGATCATTTAGACATGATTATCGGCAAACGTATTATTGAAGGGCAAATTAAAGAGCGCAAAGAAGCTAAGAAGATTTATAACAAGGCTAAGCAAGCAGGCAAAAAGGCATCTTTAATAGAACAGCAACGCCCAAACATATTCACCGCTAAGGTGGCTAATATTGGCCCAGGTGAAACTGTCAAAATTGCTATTGAATACCAGCAAGCGGTAACAATTGACAATGACAAGTTTTCAATTAGATTTCCAATGACAATTGGTGATAGATATATTCCTGGTAAGCGCATTAAAACATCAGCAAATGCTACAGGCATGAAGCCTAATACTCATCGTGTTAATGATGCTTCTAAAATAACACCACCAACAGAGATAAATATTAACAGGCCAATTGATATTAGTATTAATCTAAAAGCAGGGTTTAATGCTTCAGTTGTTAGCTCAAGTTATCATGATGTGGTGGTGGTTGATACTAACAACCTTACCAAGCACATCACACTCGATCGTGCTAAGGGCAATCATCAGGCTGATAGAGACTTTGAGCTGGTTTGGCAAGCTGAGAGCTCTTTAACGCCTAAACTTGCTTTATTCACTCAACAAAAGGGTAGTGATCACTATCTAATGCTTATGGCAACACCGCCATCAGATGAAGTATTTAAGAAGGCTAATACACCAAGAGAAGTTATTTTTGTAATTGATTCATCAGGCTCTATGATGGGATCCTCGATGAGTCAGGCGTCAAAAGCTTTAATGCAAGCAGTAAATAGACTCAAACCAACTGATAGATTTAATATTATTGATTTTGACTCAGACTTTGATCCGTTATTTGATAGTGCGATGCCAGCAATTAAAATAAATAAGAAGCACGGTGTTCGCTTTGCAAAAAATTTACACTCTTCTGGCGGAACTGAGCCACTAGATGCTATTAAATTTGCCTTTAGTTCAAGAGATGCTAGTTCGGATAATTACTTGCGTCAAATTATCTTCTTAACTGATGGCCAAGTGGGCAATGAAGAAGAAATATTTAATACTGTTCGTCTCAATATAGATAGAGATAGGTTGTTTACTGTTGGTATAGGTTCGGCGCCTAATTCTCACTTAATGACCAAGTTGTCAGAGTTTGGAAAGGGCGCTTATACATTTATTGGTGATATAGCTGAAGTTGAAACTAAGATGACAGAGTTGTTTAGTAAGTTGGAGTCTCCAGCATTAACCAATATTAACATTAACTTTCCAACAGGTATCAATGCTGAACAGGCACTAGGATCAATTCCTGATCTATACAAAGGAGAGGCTATTACTGCCGTATTCAAACTTAATGCCATTCCTAATAATCTAACCATCAGTGGCAATACGTCAGATGGTGTTTTTAGTGATAATATCAGTATTAACGCAAGCAATAATACCGTTGGCATTGATACGCTCTGGGCTAGAAGAAAAATTGACCAATTGATGAATAAATATCAGGCGCAGTATAGAAGGATTGAGCGTGATCAGGTGCAACAAGAAATAACTAACTTGGCAATTGATGCGCATTTGGTTTCTAAGTTTACCTCTTTAGTCGCAGTAGACATTACACCATCAAATACTGGCGACACAGCCTTGGTAACAAAGGTAGTTAGTAAGGCGGTAAAAGCTGCTAAAACGGCTACTAATGCACAGCTGTGGATGTTACTAGGTTTGGCATTAATAGTGCTCTCAGTCGTTACTCGACGCAGAGCTAAGTCGTGAGTAAGTCGATTTTTTTGGCTATGGTTGGTATTGGTGCTTTTGCCTATGGTGCTTATATGCCTATTAAGGCAGAAGTGGCCCAATACATGATTAAATCGGCTTGGAATGTATCTAACAAAACAGGCTATCAAGTAAAACCTTGGAATTGGATGGATTCACACCCTGTAATGAAGATTAAATCGGTCAAGCACAATCAAGATCTAATTGTGCTTGAAGGTGATACCGGCAATGTCTTGGCCTTTGGCCCTGGGCGTAAC
>JAHZKM010000049.1 GCA_022600395.1 Pseudomonadota bacterium
ATATTGTAGAGTTGGCAGGTAAGAGTCAAAAAATTAATGATTTTTTAACTGCATTTAATGTAGAGCAAATCATAGAGGTTTCTAGAACGGGCGTGACCGGCGTTTGTCAGAAAATATAAAGTTAAATAAATAGGCGTGTGAAAACGTTTTAAACAGAGGAAAAAAATGAATAGATATTACGATAAGGATGCAGACTTAAACATTATTAAATCAATGAAAGTTGCTATTGTGGGTTATGGATCACAAGGTCATGCACATGCAAACAATTTGAAAGATTCTGGTGTTGAAGTGGTTGTTGCTTTAAGAACTGGGTCAGCTTCAGCAGCTAAAGCTAGCGCTTCAGGATTAGAAGTTAAGTCAGTTGAAGATGCAACAGCCTGGGCAGATTTAGTCATGATCTTGGCGCCAGATGAGTTTCAAGGCAGCATCTATGCAGAAAATATCGAGCCTAATTTGAAGCAAGGCGCAACAGTTGCTTTTGCTCATGGTTTTAACATTCATTATGGTCAAATTAAACCGCGTGCAGATTTAGATGTTATTATGGTGGCGCCAAAGGCACCAGGCCATACAGTTCGCTCAGAGTTTGTTAAGGGTGGTGGTATTCCTGATTTAATTGCAATTTCTCAAGATGCTTCTGGCAATGCAAAATCAACAGCACTTTCTTATGCTTCTGCTATTGGTGGTGGCCGTACAGGTATTTTAGAAACTTCATTTAGAGAAGAAACTGAAACAGACTTATTTGGTGAACAAGTTGTTTTGTGTGGCGGAACAACTTCATTGGTACAAGCAGGTTTTGAAACACTAGTAGAAGCCGGTTATGAGCCAGAAATGGCATACTTCGAATGTTTACATGAATTAAAGCTTATTGTTGACTTAATGTATGAAGGCGGTATTGCTAATATGCGTTACTCAATTTCAAATACTGCTGAGTATGGTGATGTAACACGTGGTCCACGCATTATTACTAGCGAAACTAAAGCAGAGATGAAAAAAATCTTAACAGAAATCCAAGATGGAACTTTTGCTAAAGAGTTTGTGGCTAATGTTGGTGATCTTCCTGCTCGTCGTGATGTTCAGCGTGAGCATCAAATTGAGCAAGTAGGCGAATCGCTACGTTCGATGATGCCATGGATTAACAAGAATAAAATTGTTGATCAGGCCAAGAATTAAGCATTCTTAAGTAAACGCCCAACTAAGTTGGGCGTTTTCATTTCTAAGGCGTAATAATTACTTATGAAAAACAATAAAGCAAAAAGAGGCGTCTACCTTCTGCCTAACATTCTAACCACTTTTGGTTTGTTCTCGGGTTTCTTTGCGATTATCCTAGCCACCAAAGGTCAGTATGCTGAGGCGGCGATTGCCATTTTTGTGGCGATGTTATGGGATGGATTGGATGGGCGTGTCGCTAGACTCACTAACACTCAAAGCGAGTTCGGTGAGCAATATGACTCGATGGCTGATATGGTGTCATTTGGTGTGGCACCGGCTTTACTCATGTATTTTTACTTATTTGAAGGTTTAGGCAAGATTGGCTGGATTGGTGCTTTTGTTTATGTTGCCGCTGGCTCACTGCGTCTAGCACGCTTTAATACGCAAATTGGCGTACAAGATAAGCGTTATTTTCAGGGTTTGCCTTCACCAGCAGCGGCAGCACTTATTGCAGGCTTGGTCTGGACCAAAGAAATGATGGGTCCTAGTGTTTATGATGAACAATATTTGGTTGCTGGTGCGTGGTTTATTTTGGTTTCTGCAGGTATATTAATGGTCAGTAATATTCGTTATTACAGCTTTAAAGAGATTAACCTTAAAGGTAGATCTTCTTTTAAATTATTACTGCTGGCCACACTCATCATGATTGTTGTTTTGTTGTGGCCTAGCGCTATTTTGTTTATCTTTTTCTTTGTTTATGCGTTATCTGGGTTGGTATTAACTACCATTGAAGTGAGAAACAAACGTGCTTTGAAAAAACAGTCTAAGACAAGCTTAAAATAACTTATAATTAGAATTATGAATCATTTGACTTGTTATTCTTTTCAGGCCTACTTCGTAGACTTACAACGATTACTGCCGTAGGGCAGATATTAACTCGTATAGCTTTTAAAGCTAATCAACAAACAGTAGAAATAGAAAAAACATGAAAAAAGGAGACTTGAATGTCCGATAAATTAATTATTTTTGATACAACTTTGCGTGATGGGGAACAATCACCTGGTGCATCAATGACTAAAGATGAAAAAGTTCGTATTGCTAAAGTGTTAGAAAAAATGCGAGTTGATGTTATTGAAGCAGGTTTTGCTATTGCCTCGCCAGGTGATTTTGAAGCTGTTCAAGCGGTTGCCAATGTAGTTAAAGATTCAACAATTTGTTCATTGGCAAGAGCATTAGACAAAGATATTGAACGTGCTGGAGAGGCGCTTAAGAAAGCCAATTCTGCTCGAATTCACACCTTTATTGCAACTAGTGACATTCATATGAAAATGAAGTTGCAAATGACGCCTGATCAAGTTGTTGAACAGGCTGTTAGAGCGGTTAAGCGTGCGAGGCAATATACTGATGATGTTGAATTTTCCCCTGAAGATGCGGGTCGTTCCGATGAAGATTTTTTGTGCCGTGTAATTGAAAAAGCAATTGCTGCTGGTGCAACAACTATTAACATTCCAGATACTGTAGGTTACAATATTCCCCATCAATTTGGCAGGACTATGAAATCATTGATTGAACGTATTCCTAATTCAGACAAAGCGATATTTTCAGCGCATTGCCATAATGATTTGGGCTTGGCGGTGGCTAATTCGCTTTCAGCTGTATTAAACGGCGCTAGACAAGTTGAATGTACAATTAATGGATTAGGTGAGCGTGCTGGTAATACCGCTTTAGAGGAAGTGGTTATGGCTGTGCGTACTCGTCAAGATGAATTTTCGTGTGATACTAATATCGACACAACGCAAATTTTGTCTGCTTCTCGATTAGTCTCTTCTGTGACTGGATTTATTGTCCAACCTAATAAAGCTATTGTGGGTGTTAACGCCTTTGCTCATGAGGCAGGTATTCATCAAGATGGTGTTTTGAAGCATCGTGAAACTTATGAAATCATGCGCGCAGAAGATGTAGGTTGGAATGCCAATCAGCTGGTTTTGGGTAAGCATTCTGGACGCAATGCCTTTAAGGCTAGGTTGATTGAGCTAGGAGTGGAGTTTGATTCAGAGGAAAGCTTGAATGATGCCTTTAGACGCTTTAAAGAGCTGGCTGATAAGAAGCATGAGATTTTTGATGAAGATCTGCAGGCTCTAGTATCAGAAGCCCAAGTTGTTGAAAGCGAACATATTAAATTAATCTCATTAAAAGTTGCTTGCGAAACTGGCGAGAAGAATCAAGCAACCGTTGTTTTGTCAATTGATGGCAATGAAAAAAGCATGACTGCAGAAACATCTGGCTCTGTTGATGCGACCTTTAGTGCCATTAATAAATTACTTGATATGCAGGTTAATCTCCAGTTATATTCAGTCACTAATGTTACCCAAGGTACAGATTCATTAGGTGAGGTTAATGTGCGTTTAGAGCATAATGGTAAGATTATTAATGGCCAGGGTTCAGATACAGATATTGTGATTGCTAGTGCTAAAGCTTATGTTCATGCACTTAATAAAGTGCTGGCAAATACTGATAGAGCGCATCCCCAAATCTAGTGTCAGCCCTTCGGTCTTATTATCTAACAACATTAGGCATTGATGAGTATCTGTATCATGATAAAAATACAGAGGATTTAGCACTTCAGACAATCAAAGTTCGATGCTTAGTGGTTGAAACTGAGTGTGCTGAATCAGTCCAACATTCAGCTTCAGCGCAAGAGTTTTTATATACAATGCTTTTGGCTATTGGTCTTGATAAAAAAGATATTATATGTATTCAATCTGGTGCTAATCAAATATTACAAGACATTGGTAAGTATTATCCTGAAGTCATTTTGGTAATGGATGGTCGTATTTCACCTGCTAATAACAAGATGTTTACGATACCACATCCTAGTGACATTTTAAAAAATGAAGCACTTAAGCGAGTGGCTTGGGAAGTTTTAAAACAGGTGAAAGCATGTCTGCAGTAGATTATAGTTTAGATGGTTTTAAACGTCCAAAATTGCAAACCCCAAATGGTGAGAAAAAACTACTTATGCATTCTTGTTGTGCACCATGTGCAGGTGAGATTATGGAAGCGTTAGTCGCTTCTGATATCGAAACAACTATCTTTTTTTATAATCCAAATATTCATCCTCAGGAAGAGTATTTATTGCGCAAAGAAGAAAATATTCGTTTTGCACAAAAACTTGGCATGCCTTTTATCGATGCAGATTACGACAAAGATAACTGGTTTGATCGTATTAAAGGACAAGAGGATGAGCCAGAGCGTGGAGTAAGATGTACAACTTGTTTTGATATGAGATTTGAAAGAACCGCGCAGTACGCTCAAGCGCATGGATTTGATTTAATCTCTTCGACATTAGGAATTTCCCGCTGGAAAGATATGGGGCAGATTAATGGCTGCGGCACTCGAGCAGCCAACCCTTATCCTAATATTACATACTGGGATTTTAATTGGCGTAAGAAGGGCGGCTCATCTAGAATGTTGGAATTATCAAAACGTGAAGCGTTTTATCAGCAAGAATATTGCGGTTGTGTTTATTCTTTAAGAGACACTAATCGTTGGCGCACGTCACGCGGTCGAGAAAAAATTGAACGTGGAGTGAAGTTTTATCAAGCTGCCATGAAAAGCTTAGATAATAAATAACTTCTTAATCCAATAAATAGAGTAATAAAGCTTTTTGGGCGTGTAAACGATTCTCTGCCTCATCCCATACCAAACTTTGCTTGCCATCAATCACTTCGCTAGCCACTTCTTCCCCACGATGAGCAGGTAAACAGTGCATAAAACTAGCATCAGTTTTGGCATTTTTCATTAAATTTTGGTCAACTTGAAATTCCTTAAAGGCAATTTCTCGCTTCTTTTGTTCTGCCTCTTGCCCCATAGAGGCCCAAACATCGGTAACTACTAAATCGGCTTGATTACAAGCTTCACTAGCTTGATTAAATAAAGAGATGTGTTCAGCATAGTTATCAATAAATATTTGTTCAGGTTCATAACCTATAGGTGTGGCAATATTAAGCTTAAAGTCAAAAGCTTTTGCCGCTTGCATATAAGTATGACACATATTATTACCATCGCCAATCCAAGCAACTGTCTTTCCTTGAATTGAGCCTTTGTGCTCTTTATAAGTCATCATATCAGCTAAAAGTTGACATGGATGAGATTCATCACTCAGCGCATTGATAATTGGTACAGAGCCTTTATTAGCAAAGGTTTTCATGTCATCATGAGAAGAAACTCTCATCATAATTACATCAACCATAGAGCTAATTACAATTGCTGTATCTTTTGTGGGTTCGCCTCGACCTAACTGAATATCACGATCAGATAAAAAAAGAGCATGTCCTCCTAATTGAGTCATTCCCGCTTCAAAAGAAACGCGAGTACGTGTAGAGGATTTGTCAAAAATCATAGCTAACGTTTTATTTTTTAGTTGTTGATTAACTATGCCCTCTTTATATTGTTTTTTCAAGGTAATAGCATTGTCAACAATGCTTGTTAAATCTTGGTTTGATAAGTCGTCTAAATTAATAAAATGTTTCATTACACTTCTCCATCTTCATCCGCTAAAGTTCTTTAACTAATTGACAAATTGTATCAACTATTTTATTTGCCTGCTCTTTATTGATAATAAGGGGCGGAAGAAGTCGAATAGTTCGCCCTGTAATATTTATTAATATTTTTTTATCTAGTGCTTGTTGTAATAACTGTGAACAGTCCTTATTTAGCTCAATGCCGATCATTAGGCCTTTTGAGCGTATCTGTAAAACACTATCAACATTCTTTAACTGATCAGTAAACCGGGCGGTAATGTAGTCACTCATTAAGTTAACATTGTGCAAAATATTATCCTGAATGATTATATCTAGCACTTCTAAAGCCACGCGACAAACTAGCGGGTTACCACCAAAAGTAGAACCATGGGTACCTGGTGTTAATAATTTGGCTGCTTTGCCTTTAGCAAGACAAGCGCCAATTGGAACACCGTTGCCTAAACCTTTAGCAAGGGTAAGAACATCAGGCGTAATTTGATTGTATTGATGTGCAAACATTTTGCCTGTTCGAGCGATTCCAGTTTGCACTTCATCAAGAATTAGCAGCCAGTTATTTTTATGGCAAATGTCTTGAACTTGGTTTAAATAGTTATCATCAGGTACAATTACACCGCTTTCACCTTGAATAGGCTCAAGCATGACAGCGCTAATTTGAGGGTTATTCTCATAAGCTTGAATGGCCTCAATATCATTAAAATTAATATGAATAAATTCACTGACTAAAGGGGAAAACCCTGCCTGAACTTTTGAATTGCCCGTAGCTGATAAGGTCGCCATTGTACGACCATGAAAACCTTGCTTAGCAGTTAAAATGATAGGATTGTCAATTTGATTCGCATGCGCATGTAGACGAGTAATTTTTATGGCTGCTTCGTTAGCTTCAGCACCAGAATTACAAAAAAATGCACCATCCATGTTAGCAAGTTTGCATAGTGTTTCAGCTAGTGTTTCTTGATGTTGTATTTGGTACCAATTGCTAGTATGGAGTAGTTTTTGAGATTGTGATTGAATCACTTTAGAAATTTTAGGGTGAGCATGACCAAGGCCAGTGACAGCAACGCCACTTAATGCATCTAAGTAAATATCACCTTTGTCGTCAATTAAATTGCAACCATCACCTTTAACAAAGGTCACAGCAAGTGGTGCATAGTTTGGCATTAAATAAGACATAATAATTTCCTTTTTAAAACAAAAAAGCCCCAAATGGGGCTTTTGTACCAATCAAAAAATTTAAATTAAGACTGGTATTGAAGTGGCGGAGCCATTTGACTATCAACTTCTGCTAGATCTTTTTTGTAGTTTTCATAAAAAGAGCCTGCTGGTGGGTTAATCCATTCTTCATATGAAAAACCATTTTCAGCTGTGTGTATTTTAAAAGTTTCTTGTAAGGCAATTTTCTTTGCACTTAATTCATTAGCTTGTTGACTCATTGCGTCCATCTTAATCTCCTGAATATTTAAATAAGTAAAAGATATTATTATATACGCAAAAGAGCTTTTGTGAACGTTTTTATTTGTTTAAAAAACTGATAAATAGGCCAACATTAGCAAGAAAGTTGTGCCACAATATAATTGCATTTTATAACTAATAAAGGAGCATGTATGCAATTAAACATTTCTGGCCATCACCTTGATATCACTGATGCTATCAAGCAACACTCTGAAGAAAAGCTTGCTAAAATTAAACATCACTTTGACCATGTGATTAATGTTAATATGATTTTAGGCATTGAAAAGGATACTCAAAAAGCCGAAGCCACTCTTCATGTTAGCGGGGCGGATTTATTTGCCAAAGCTGAGAGTGACGATATGTACGTATCGATTGACAAGATGGTTAATAAGCTTGATGCTCAAATTAGAAAGCATAAAGAGAAATTAAACGATCATAGAAAAAACTAAAAAAACATCAATTTAATGATGTAATTTACGAGGAATATAAAACCAATGTCAGAAGTTGAAAATACTTCTTTCGAAGAGTGCCTCCAAAGATTAATGATATCTTTGGAGGCTTCTTTGTATGAAGAGGCAACCTCCCAACTATCCAATTTGCATTCAGCTGAAATTGCTCGCTTATTAGAAAGCGTACCTCCAAAAGATCGCGTTAAACTCTGGTCAAATATTGATAGCGCAACACAAGGCGATATTCTAAAAGATTTAAGCGAAGATGTCTTGACTCAGTTACTTAATGAGATGACTGTTGATGGAATTGTTAAGGCGACCGAAGGCCTGGATATGGACGATTTAGCTGATATTGTGCCTGAATTGCCTGAATCTGCACTGCATAATTTATTACTCACGCTTGATCATAAGCATAGAGACCACTTAAAACAGGTTTTAGCTTACCCTGAGGATTCGGCAGGTGGGTTGATGAATATTGATATTATTACAGTGCGTGATGATGTTACTGTTCGCACAGTTATTCGATACTTACGCCTATTAAAAGAAATGCCAATTGACACCGATCAAGTTTTTGTTGTCGATAGGGCTTATAAATATGTGGGATCGATTCATATCTCAACTTTATTAACTAACGAAGCTGAACAAAATATTAAGCCTTTAATTAATATAGATAATAAACCAATTTTAGCAACAATTTCAGATAGTGAAGTAGCAAGTTTATTTGAGCAGCGTGATCTCATTTCAGCCCCAGTTGTTGACGATAATAACCAGTTAATTGGCCGAATTACTATTGATGATGTGGTAGATGTTATTCGTGATAAAGCTGAGCAGTCAGTTATGTCAATGGCAGGTCTTGCCGGTGAAGATGATGTTTTTGCTCCGGTTATCGACAGCACTAAAAGTCGCAGCATTTGGCTGGGTGTTAATTTAATTACAGTATTTGTAGCTGTATTTTTTATTGGACTATTTGAAGCCACCTTACAAGAAAAGATTGCATTGGCTATCTTAATGCCAGTAGTGGCCTCTATGGGAGGTATTGCAGGGACTCAAACGCTTATTTTGGTTACTCGAGGCATTGCTACTGGGCGTATAACCGCCTCTAATTTAAAAGTTTTAATGAGTAAAGAGGTGGCCATTGGTGTTTTAAATGGAATACTATGGTCAATCATTATTGGATTGGCAACCTACCTTTGGTTTGTCGACTTAACCCTAAGTTTAGTAATTGCCTCGGCTATTATTGTGAATCTTATTTTTGCAGCTTTTTCTGGCGCTTTTCTTCCTTCTTTGCTGATTAAATTTAAAATCGATCCAGCACTAGCCGGTGGTGTTATCTTAACCACTATTACTGATGTGATTGGTTTTGTTGCGTTTTTAGGCTTGGCGTCGCTCGTTATTTAAAACTTAATAAAGCTATATAAAATATGCCTTTTGTACTTAAAAAATATAAGGCTATTTCAGGTAAAAAAATCCAACATTTTTTACTAGATGAAGCGGGATTATCCATCCCTGTCGCACAAAAACTTTTATCAAAAAAAAGAGTATTTGATGAGCAGAATGTCCCTTTAAAAAATGGACAGATACTTAGTTGTGATTACGTGCAAGTTGCTATTTTTGAGGGACATACTAGAGGGCTTAAACCTATTTTTGAAGTAGAAGATTTTGCTATTTTCGACAAGCCTTCTGGTGTTATGGTGCATCCCACTCGCAAAACAACAAAGTACTGCCTGCTTGATGAAATTCGATATCATTTTGGTGAGCAAGCAGATTTAGCGCATCGAATTGATGCGCAAACCTCCGGTTTAGTTTTGGTGGCTAAAAACAAACCAACCACTATTCGCTTAAAAACTTTATTTGAGCACAGACAATTTACTAAACAATATTTGGCACTTGTCGAGGGGAAGTTGACAAATAATCTAACTATTGATAAACCTATTTCTAAGGCTGATGGCAATCTTAGAATGAAAATGACTTGCGAAAATGAAAGTGGAAAAGCATCAATGACGCATATTCAGCCACTAGAATTTAATCAACAAAATAACACTACATTAGTTAAAGCTGTTCCAATTACTGGTAGACAGCACCAAATCAGAGTGCATTTAGACTCGATAGGACACAGAATTTTGGGCGATCCTATTTATGGTGTTAATGAATATGTTGCAAATGATTATTTGTGTAAAAAATTATCGAGCGAGCAAAGAATAACATTAACAGGTGCTAAACGCTTAATGCTGCACGCCCATTATTTGGCATTTATTGATAAAGACAAAGAGTACAGTATTACTTCAAAAATGACTGACACTGTTTTTTCGAACAATTAAGCATAATCTTGTTTTAAAAATTTCATCAATTTTAAGAATTCATTGAAAAACTCTAAAAAATTCTTTAGATTTATATATTTTTAGTTATAAAAGCTTAAAAAGCACGTATTTAGCGTAAAAATAGATAATTTTTAGCAATAAAACAGATTTATTGTTATCAAAGGCTATAAAAAGCTAAAAATTTCGGAAATAATGCAAATTAGAAGTCTTTGGTGGAAATATCGTTATTTTCCAGCCAAATTCTAAATTTTGTTTGAATTTCTTCTAGCGTTTTTTTATCATTAGCTTCAAAACGTAAAACAAGGCAAGGTGTGGTATTAGAAGGACGAACTAGTCCCCAGCCGTTTGGATAATCTACGCGAACACCATCAATAGTGGTAATTTCAGCGCCTTCAAAGCTGACATTTTTTGCGAGTTTATCCATCGCTTTAAATTGATCACCTTGCTCGTCAAAATGAATGTTGATTTCAGGGGTGTTGATGCTATCAGGCAAATTGGCAAAAACCTGCTCGCAGGTTTTATCTGTTTTTGAGAGGATTTCCAGTAAACGTGCACCTGTATAAAGCGCATCATCAAAACCATACCAACGTTCTTTAAAGAAAATATGTCCACTCATTTCACCGCCAAGTGCTGCCCCTGTTTCTTTAAGTTTGGCTTTAATAAAGCTATGCCCCGTGCGCGACATAATCGCTTTACCTCCGTGTTCACCGATATCTTTTGGTAATAAGGATGAGCATTTCACATCAAAGACAATTTTAGCACCAGGTTTACGATCAAGAATATCTCTTGAATAGAGAATCATTTGGCGATCTGCCCAGATGACGTTACCTTTATTATCAATCAAACCAAGTCGATCGCCATCGCCATCGAAGGCAAAGCCCATATCTGCGCCAGTATCAATAACTTCTTTAATAATGTCTTCTAGGTTGTGCAACTTGGAGGGGTCGGGATGATGATTGGGAAAATTGCCGTCAACTAAACAAAAAAGCTTAGTGACTTTAGCGCCCAATTGTTCAAATAATTTTGGTGCAATATTACCTGCTACACCATTGCCACAGTCTATGACAATTTTAAGTGGCTTACTTAGTTTGACATCGGCTTTAACTCGATCAATATAATCGTCTTCAATATCAACTCTGGTTGAAGTGCCATGACCTGATTGAAAATCTTGGTTTTGAATGCGTTGGTAGAGTGCTTGAATGCGATCGCCTGAAAGCGTTTCACCAGCAATCATGATTTTGAAGCCGTTATATTCTGGTGGATTGTGAGAGCCGGTGATCATCACACCTGAAGTCGCTGCTTTAGTGTAAGTAGCAAAATATACTAATGGTGTAGGCACCATGCCGATATCCACCACATGACAACCACTTTGTTTTAATCCTGTTTTTAAAGATTTTATTAAATCCGGGCCACTGAGTCGGCCGTCTCGACCAACCACAACCCCGCGCTCACCTTGAGCAATAGACTCACTGCCAATCGCTAAACCGATCAGTTTAACTGTCTCGGGGGTTAGATCTTGCTCAACAATTCCACGAATATCATAAGCTTTAAAGATTGATGGTGAGACGTCCATAAGTTGCTAAAATGTCGATATAAAAAGTTTATTTTAATCGCAATGAAAGAAAAATTTGAAGTAATCGAAATTCAAAATGAAACCATGGTGTTAAAAGTAAATCGCTCTGGTGGATGTCATAGTTGTTCAGCAAGTGCTGGATGTGGCACTGGTATACTTGCAAATGCATTTGACCATGCTACAACCTTTAACAAGCCATTGAAGGAAGGAGTGACTGTGGGAGATTTTGTTACTCTGCATATCTCTTCTGGTGAATTATTCTATAGAGCTTTTCAATTATATATATTGCCATTGCTAACACTTTTTATCGGTGCTTTGCTTGGTGCTGAATTATTCCCAACTAATGAGTTGTGGCAAATTGGTTTTGGGCTTATTGGTTTTTTTGCTGCTTTATTGTTTACAAAATATTTTCTAAAGTAAGGTTTTAACAACATCTAATTTTGGGATAATTAATCTATTTTTTAAAAATATCATATTATGAATAGTCAAGACGTAGATCCGGCTGAAACGCTAGAATGGTTAGAAGCTTTTAGATCTGTTGCACGCTTTGAAGGCGAGGATAGAGCTAAATTTATTCTTAATCAGCTGACAGACATGGCGCATCATGAAGGTATGGAATTGCCTACAGGTGTTAATACAGCCTATTTAAACAGCATTGCTAAAGATCAAGAGATCGCTACTAATATTGAAGTAGATATTGAAGCGCGAATTTCAGCCATGGTGCGCTGGAATGCGATGGTGATGGTGGTAAAGGCCAATCAATTACCTTATGAGTTAGGCGGACATATTGCCTCATTTGCTTCAAGTGCGACTTTATACGAAGTAGGTTTTAACCATTTTTACCGAGGCCCTGATGCAGATCAAGGTGCTGATTTGATTTTTTTCCAGGGACATATTTCTCCGGGTATTTACTCGCGTGCTTTTTTAGAAGGGCGTATTACTGAAGATCAAATGTTAAGGTTTCGTCAAGAATCAAGAGAAGGCGGGTTGAGCTCTTATCCACATCCATGGTTAATGCCAGATTTTTGGCAATTTCCAACAGTATCTATGGGCTTGGGTCCAATCATGGCAATTTATCAAGCACGCTTTATGAAATACCTTCATCATCGTGAAATTAAGCAAACAGACAAACGTACTGTTTGGGCTTACTTGGGCGACGGTGAAACGGATGAGCCAGAGTCACTCGGTGCAATTTCTATGGCAGGACGCGAAAAGCTAGATAATCTTATCTTTGTGGTTAATTGTAACCTTCAGCGTCTTGATGGTCCTGTGCGTGGTAATGGCAAGATTATTCAAGAATTAGAAGGCATGTTCCGTGGCGCAGGCTGGAATGTGATTAAGGTTGTTTGGGGTGGTAAATGGGATGAGTTGTTTGCCAAAGATACCAATGGCTTGCTAAGAAAACGCATGGAAGAAGTGGTTGATGGTGAATACCAGGCCTATAAAGCTAAAGATGGTGCCTATGTGCGCGAACATTTCTTTGGCAAATACCCTGAATTGCTCGCCATGGTAGAACACATGACTGATGATGAGATTTATCGCCTTGATCGTGGTGGTCATGATCCATTTAAAGTATTCCAAGCCTATCATGCGGCTAAAGCTTGTAGTGATAAGCCAACAGTGATTTTAGCTAAAACAGTAAAAGGCTACGGTATGGGCGAAGCAGGCGAGGGTCAAAATACCACGCACTCACAGAAAAAATTAGGTCTTGAGCAGGTTGAGCGTTTTGCGAAGCGCTTTAATGTGCCAGTCACAGATGCAGATGTTAAAGAGTTAAGCTTTTATAAGCCGGCAGAAGATAGCGCAGAAATGCAATACATGAAGCAAAAGCGTCAGGAATTAGGCGGTCCTTTGCCAATTAGGTCGTTTAATTTGGAAGCAATTAAAGCGCCAGAACTGAGCGTATTTGAAGCATTGCTCAAGTCAAGTGGCGATCGTGAAATGTCGACCACAATGGCTTTAAACCGCATCATGACACTTTTGGTTCGTGATAAGCAGATTGGTCCAAAGATTGTACCTATAGTGCCAGATGAGGCACGTACTTTCGGTATGGAAGGCTTGTTTAGACAGTTGGGTATTTATTCGGCTTCTGGTCAGCTTTACCAGCCAGAAGACTCTGATAAAGTCATGTGGTATAAGGAAGATAAAAAAGGTCAAGTACTGCAAGAAGGTATTAATGAAGCAGGTGCAATCTCTGATTGGATCGCTGCTGCAACCTCGTACGCAACACATGACATTACCATGATTCCGTTTTATATTTACTATTCTAAGTTTGGATTCCAACGCGTTGGTGATTTGGCTTGGGCAGCAGGCGATATGCAGGCTAAAGGCTTTTTGATAGGTGGTACAGCAGGGAGAACAACACTAAACGGTGAAGGTCTTCAGCATCAAGATGGCGATTCACATTTGGTGGCCAATACCATTCCAAACTGTGTGTCGTATGATCCGACTTATGCATTTGAATTAGCGGTAATTGTGCGAAGCGGTCTAGAAAGAATGTATGAAAATAATGAAAATATTTTCTACTACATTACTACAATGAATGAATTATATGCCCATCCTGAAATGCCAGAAAATGCTGAACAAGGCATTATTAAAGGTATGTATGAGCTTAAAACAGTCGGTACCGGTGAATTGCAAGTTCAATTAATGGGCTCTGGTACAATTCTAAGAGAGGTTGAGGTTGCTGCTCAAATGTTGGCAGATGACTGGGGTGTGAAATCAGATGTTTGGTCGGTTACAAGTTTTAACGAGCTGACTCGTGAAGCGCAAGCGATTGACCGCATGAATAGATTTAGCACTGATATACCTGCAGTTCCGTACATTACTCAATGTTTGGAAAATGCAAAAGGTCCAGTTATTGTCGCCACTGATTATATGCGTAATTATGCTGAGCAAGTGCGTAAATACGTGCCAAATCGTTATGAAGTGCTAGGCACAGATGGTTTTGGTCGTTCTGACTCTCGTGCTGCGCTTAGAAACTTTTTTGAAGTGGATGCTAGTTATGTTGTGTTAGCCTCTTTAAAAGCTTTGGTTGATGAAGGTGAGATGGATGGTGCAGTTATTGCGCAAGCGGTTAAAAAATACGGTATAAATATTAACAAGCCAAATCCAATGACGGTATAAGCAACAAAACTAATAAAACTAATAAAACGAGGAGAATAAGTGTGACACAAGAAGAATACTTAGAGGAGCTAAGGTCTGGTGCTAGAATGCGATTTGAAGATTTGATTGATTTGATCGAAGATGACTATGATTACACCCCAGCAAGCTTCTCTAATGGTGAAACTGAAAATTCTGCTGATGAAAATCAAGGGAGTGCTAAGTTGTTTTGTTTTGCAGCTATTCATCAGTTAACCCAGTTAGAAACTCTACATTGTTTCGGACAGTATTATCAAGATGTGCTAAATACACCAGAGAGTGATTCTCATGCCAATATTCGTAATTTTATGACTTATGGTTGGGAGGGGCTGAAGTTTGACTCCCCAGTTTTAAGTCGAAAATAATCTTATCATTAATGCCGCTTTATCAGCGGTATTTTTTTTAAAAATTTTTCACCATACTCATAGATTGCCAAGCCTAATAATACTAGGCTAATGCCGCTAATTTGAATATTGGTTAATTGTTCATGGTTGAGACTTGTGCCAAGTATTAGAGCAAAAACAGGTGTTATTAAAGGCACGATACCAACTACTCTAACACTAGCATTCTTGATTAAATAGTAATAGGACATAAAACCAATAACTGAACCAAAAAAAGCCAAATAGCCAATTGATAGTGAAGCCTTAAAGCTGGTATTGGGAATTTCTGCCCCTAAACTTATCCAGCTAATAATAAATAAAGGTACGCTTACTATTAAAGCTCCTGTTGTAGTTTCTAATGCAGATACAGGCGCATTTATCTGTTTAAGTTTGACAGAAATAAAAGCCTGAAAAGCCATTGCTAACGTCACACTAATTAATCCGGTTAACAGATTGATGTTAAAAACAATTGAATGACTAAAAATCATAAAAAGGCCAGATAATCCTAGTAATAGTCCAAGTATTTTTTCTAATGAAAAGAATTTGTCTCTAAGTAATATCAGTGCAAATATTCCTGTAATAATAGGTGTTAGCCCAAAAACAACAGAGATTAGTCCTGATGGAATGCTAAGTGCTGAGAAATAAACCAGACTCATAGTGATAAAAATACCTGCACCAGCGTAGCTATAATTGGCCAAAGCTTGTTTGTGTACTGATAATTTTTGTTGTTTAAATAGCAAGATTAATGCACAAAGTATCAGACCAATTAGCATTCTACTAGTAACACTAAAACTAAAACTTGAGCCCAGAGTTGACCATTGAATGGCTAGTGGTGTAGTTGACCAAATAACAACCACAGATAAAAACACCCAGTAAATATTGGATTTAAATTTCATATAACATATGCAAATTAAATAATCTCTGAGCTAAAGTTGAAAGAGTGTTTGCTTTTAATTCTCTTCCGTTGCAAAAGTTTATTAAATCTATTGAATCAAGCATTTGCGTATTGATAAGTAGACCATTGATAAACACCTGAAGGTCTCCCTGCGTATGCAAGTAGGCAATTTTACAAGCAGGATGTAATTGATAACTGGAATTAGCATTAAATTTGAGAGCTTGTTGTTGGTATTCAAATTGTTGTAAGATTTGACGATCTAGCGTATCAAGCTTAGTGACAAACTTTGCAAAATCAGTAGCACTAATAGGGTTTATTTTGTTAGCCATTTGTACAGCAGAATTGGGAATTAGAGCTGGCGTCTGGTGTCCATCCCATATCGGATCTTGGTAGTATTGATCGTCTGACTTGTTGGTATGTGTATTATTAAACATTTCTTGGGCAGAATAAGATCGATAACCAAAAGAAAGCGTCGTGCAATTATCACTCATGCTAACACCGTGATGTGCAATCTTAGGTGGTATATATACAACATCGCCAGGCCCAACCTCAAATGTTTGTTCGGGTATAAACCGCTCCATAATTCTTAATGGAACATCGTTTAGATAATTATCAAGCGTGCAAAATTTTGTGCTTAATTCCCATCGACGTTTGCCGCTACCTTGCAATAAAAAGACGTCATAATAATCAAAATGAGGGCCAACACTACCACCTTGGGCGGCATAAGAAATCATCACATCGTCAAAGCGCCAACGTGGGATAAAATCGAAATGTTTGACCAGATCATGCACTTCATTAATCTGTCGGTCAACTCCCTGAACCAAGAGCGTCCAATCTATTTTTGGTAAATTTTCGAAGGTTTTTTCAGTAAATGGTCCTTGAGAAATTGTCCATTGTTGTTGATGAATAGAGCCGGTAATTAGTCTAGACTCAAATTCTTCTTCAAGAGAAAGTCCACCAAGCTCTTCAGGTGGGATGGGTGAAATAAAATTAGGTAGCGCTTGTTTAATTAATAACGGCTTTTTTTGCCAATAATGAGTTAAAAATTCTTGCTCTGAAATTGCTCCAAATTTAATCATTTTATTAACAGCCAATGAATATTGAAAAAAATCTAAACAAGAGTAATATTGTTTAGATGCCTTTTAAAAGTTTTGAATTGTACTCTGAATAACGTTTGAAGTAGTTATTTTCATAAGTTTTGTTAATTATTTGTTATATGTTTACCCTATAATGCTGAAATAAATAGATTGTGTATTTATAGTGCTAGATTTAAAGAAAATGTTTATTTTTTTCAAGATTTTTTATACTGGAAGAATAAATAAAATAAAGCATATCTTTGTCATTAGTAAAGTATTTTTTAGGGAGTAATCAATTGAATCAATTAAATTCAAAATTAGTTATTGGCAGTGAAGAGTGGTTTTCTTTTCCAGATTTAGGCATTCCAGCAATCAAAGCAAGAATAGATTCTGGCGCAAAAACATCATCAATTCATGCTTTCAACATTCAGTCATTTCGAAAAGATGGCGCCCGCTGGGTAAGCTTTGAAATTCATCCAATTCAAAATAATAGGCGCACAGTTATTAGATGTGAAAAGCCAATTGTTGACAAAAGAACTGTTAAAAGTTCGAGCGGAGTTTCTGAAACGCGCTATGTAATTAGCGCACCAATCAAGGTTGGTGAAAATATATGGGACATTCAACTTACACTAGCTAATAGAGATTCCATGGGATTTAGAATGTTGTTGGGTCGAGAAGCAATGGCAAATAGAATTATTGTCGACCCCTCTTTAGTTTGCACACTAGGCGAAGTTACTAATACCATGATCATGAATCTGTATGGAACTAAAGAGTCACAAAAAAGCGGCCTAAAAATTGGATTGTTGGCTAGTAATGAAAATTTATATAGCAATAAAAGACTGCTTGAAGCTGGTGATGAAAGAGGGCATGAAATGATTTTTTTAAACATTAAGCAAAGTTATATGAAGCTTGACGCTTTAGATCCTGAAGTTCATTATCGAGGAGGAAAGGTTTTAAATGATCTTGATGCAGTCATTACTAGAATAAGACCAAGTGTTACATTTTACGGAACAGCTTTAGCACGTCAATTTGAAAGTATGGGTATTTATACGACAAATTCATCTGCTGCTATCACTCAGTCTCGAGACAAATTGTTTTCACTTCAATTAATGTTAAAGGGAGGAATTAATATTCCCACTACAGGTTTTGCTAAGTCTCCTATTGATACAAACGATTTAATTGAAATGGTAGATGGCGCCCCATTAATTGTAAAGCTTCTAGAAGGAACGCAAGGAAGAGGAGTTGTTTTAGCTGAAACTAAAAAAGCAGCAGAGAGTGTTATTAATGCTTTTAAATCTCTCAAAGCAAACTTATTAGTTCAGCAGTTTATCAAAGAAGCAAATGGTAAAGATTTAAGGTGCTTTGTAATTGATGGCAAGGTTGTTGCTTCTATTGAAAGAACTGCCGCACCAGGAGAATTTAGAGCTAATATTCACCAAGGCGGCTCTGCATCAATAGTTAAAATAACACGTGAAGAGAGAGTTCTAGCGGTTAAAGCTGCAAAAATACTAGGTTTACAAGTTGCTGGGGTGGACATTATTAGATCAAAATCAGGGCCTTTATTGCTTGAGGTTAATTCTTCTCCAGGTCTAGAAGGTATCGAAACAGCTACCGGAAAAGATATTGCAGGGATGATTATCTCTTCAATTGAAAAACGACTTAAATGGAAAAGAGGATTATATGATTCTAAAATTACTCACTAATGAAATTGGGCGAAAATGAGCAAAAAAACTAATTATTTAGCAAAAGAGCACCTTGGGTCTGCATATAAAGACTTGCAGCAGTCAGATAAGTCTGTAATTGATCATATTGCAGATTCTGACCCAATAACAGAAGATGTTAATAAATTATTCCATGAGCAATTGTCATTTGGACAAAGGTTAGCCGATAAAATTTCAGAATTTGGAGGTTCTTGGACTTTTATTATTATCTTTTTATCGATTCTGATTGTCTGGATATTACTTAATTCATTTTTTTTGATTGGGCCTCAAGAAGTTTTTGATCCATACCCTTATATTTTACTAAATTTAATGTTATCAACGATTGCCGCCTTACAAGCGCCTGTTATTATGATGTCTCAAAATAGACAAACTCAGAAAGATCGACTAGACATAGTTGAAAATTATAAAGTTAGTTTAAAAACAGAATTAGAAATAGCTCTTCTTCATCAAAAAATAGATGAATTAAGAGCTGCTATTGATAAACAATAATTAATGTTAAGGCTCTTGACATTATTGGTGATAATTTGGCGCTTCTTTCGTGATTGAAACGTCATGAACGTGGGACTCTATCATGCCTGCTGAGGTAACCTGTACAAAAGTTGCATTGGTGCGCATTTTTTCCAGTGTTTCACAGCCTGTGTAGCCCATAGAGGATCTAACACCGCCAACCATTTGATGAATAATTGGGCGGATAGAACCTTTAAATGCAACACGACCTTCAATGCCTTCAGGCACTAACTTGTCAGCTTTTGAATCAGATTGAAAATATCGGTCTGATGAGCCATACGCTTGGTTCATCGCACCAATTGAGCCCATTCCGCGGTATGATTTATAGGCACGACCCTGATAAAGCTCTACCTCACCAGGTGACTCTTCTGTACCTGCTAGCATTGAGCCCAACATGACACAATAAGCGCCAGCAGCAAAAGCCTTAGCAATATCACCTGAATAGCGAATACCACCATCAGCAATCAAAGGCACTCCTGTCCCTAATAACGCTTCTGCTACATCTGATATGGCGCTAATTTGAGGAACACCAACACCAGCAACAATGCGTGTTGTGCAAATACTGCCTGGTCCAATTCCTACTTTTACGCAGTCTGCACCGGCTTTAACTAGGTCTAATGCTGCCGCTCCCGTGGCAATATTACCAGCAATAATGTTCAAATTTGGGTGTTTCGCTTTGGTTTTTTTAACTCGGTCGAGTACACCTTGAGAGTGTCCATGTGCTGTATCAATTACAATAACATCAACTCCTGCTTCAACTAAAGCATCAATACGCTCTCCTGTGCCCGAGGCAACGCCTACAGCAGCGCCAACACGAAGCTGCTCTTGCTCATCTTTACAAGCATTAGGAAAATCGGTTGATTTTTGAATATCACGAACAGTAATCATACCTTGCAGATCAAATTTATCATTCGTGATAACTACACG
>JAHZKM010000050.1 GCA_022600395.1 Pseudomonadota bacterium
GGGTACATTGAGCGCAATTGTTTTTTATTATCGAGCTATTATTAAAACTCTCATTAATGATTTTTTCTATTCTGTTGTCAAAATTCAAACTGTTGGCCAGTCAAAATTAGCTTGGGGCGTGCTGCTCGGCACGATTCCAGTGGGTCTATCTGGCTTGTTATTTAAAGATTTTATTGAAGTGAATCTACGTTCAACTGAGGTTATTGCTTATTCAACCTTGGTGTTTGGCTTGTTATTAGGTTTTGCAAGCTGGATTAATACTCGAAATCAAAGCAGCAGGGTTGAATTGAGCTGGCAAGATATAGGTTTTGTTGGCATCATGCAAGCCTTAGCATTAATTCCAGGAACTTCTAGATCTGGTATTACTATTACAGCTGGCCTATTGATCGGTTTATCTAAAAATACATCCACTCAATTTGCTTTTTTACTGTCTATTCCTGTGATTACGCTATCAGCGTTGTTAATGCTGTTGGATTTGTACCAACAGCCTCAAGTCGCAGATTGGCCAATGTTACTACTTGGTTTTTTAGTTTCCGCTATAAGTGCTTATTTTACTGTTGTATTTTTTATTAAATTATTAGACACTATTGGTCTTATGCCTTTTGTGGTTTATCGAATTATTTTAGGAGTTTTGTTATTAGCAATCTAGCCCCACAACCAATTTATAGAAAGGATTATAAACCGAGCAATTATTTAATTCATACAACAGAGTTAAGCTTTGATTTGCGTGAAGAGGAGGCCTTGGTTCATTCAAAGATTCATTTCTATCAAAATCCAAAACTCTCGACGCTTGAAAATAATTTATTTCTTAATGGTATAGATCTTGAGCTGATTGCTATTACTATTGCAGGTGAGGTGCCTGAATATAAGTTAACAAAAGAGGGCTTGCAACTTACCAATTTGGATACTGAATTTGTCTTAGAGATAAGCAATCGTATTCATCCTGAAAAAAATACTAGTTTAAACGGACTTTATAAGTCTAGTGGTAACTTCTGTTCCCAATGCGAAGCGCATGGCTTTAGGCAAATTACCTATTATTTGGATAGGCCTGATGTTTTAAGTATCTTTACAACGCATATCAAGGCAAATGCAAAGAATTATCCAATATTACTTAGTAATGGTAATTTATTAAATACCTCTTCAGGTCAAGCAACTTGGCACGATCCAACCCCTAAGCCGTGTTATTTGTTTGCTTTAGTGGCAGGAGATTTTGCTGTTTTAGAAGATAACTACACCACGCTTTCTGGCCGAAATGTAGCGCTTAAAATTTATGTTGAAGCACATAACATTGGCAAAACTCAGTTTGCGATGGATTCGCTCAAGCGATCATTTTCTTGGGATGAGTCGCGCTTTAATTTGGAATACGATCTCGATATTTATATGATTGTTGCTGTTGATGATTTTAATATGGGTGCTATGGAGAACAAAGGGTTAAATATTTTTAACTCGACCTATGTATTAGCTGATCCCAAGACAGCTACGGATAAAGATTTCATTAATGTTGAAGCGGTAATTGGCCATGAGTATTTTCATAATTGGACGGGCAATAGGGTTACATGTAAAGATTGGTTTCAATTAAGTTTAAAGGAAGGTCTGACTGTTTTTAGAGATCAGGAATTTACTGCCGACTTACACGCTCGATCGATTAAGCGTATCGAAGATGTGAATGCACTACGCACATTTCAGTTTGCCGAAGATTCCGGCCCTATGCAGCATCCTGTTAGACCTGAAAGTTATATAGAGATGAATAATTTTTACACACTGACAGTTTATGAAAAAGGTGCAGAAGTTATTCGTATGATCCATAATTTTTTAGGCGAGTCAGGCTTTCAAAGAGGTATGAAGCTTTATTTTGAACGACATGATGGTGAAGCGGTAACTATTGATGATTTTATCTCGAGTATGAGTGATGCGAATAATTTTGATTTTTCTCAATTTATGACGTGGTATTCTCAGCCAGGAACGCCTACGATTAGCATTCGGACTAATTATGATGAGCAAAGTCAGTGTTTTTACGTAGATGTTGAACAAAATAACGAATACGACTATTTTCTTCCACTTAATTACGCCTTGCTGGATGACCAAGGTCATGTGTTAAAAGAAGGCGTGTTAACAGTTAAAGAGTCTAAAGAATCCTTTGTTTTTGAACAGATAGACTCAAAGCCAACGCCTTCTTGGTTACGAGGATTTTCAGCACCCGTTCACTTGTTGTCAGATCTAACATTCGAGCAAAAAATATTTTTAGTAGGTCATGATAGTGATGCTTATGTAGTATGGGATAGTGCACAACAGATTTGGCTGTCGTTAATCTTAACACCTGATCAAAACCACGAATCGTTATTTTTTAACGCTCTTGAAAAGCTTCTTCAAACAAACTCTGACAAGTCTTTAGTTAGTGAAATTTTCACACTACCATCTGAACGCTTCTTGCATCAAAAAGTGGCTATTATTGATGTATTTGATATTCATCAAAAGCGTGAAAAAATGGCGCATAAGGTATTGAAGCGATTTAAATCTTTATTACTTGAAACCTATAATTCTTTAAACAACCATCAAACTTATCATTTAACACCACAAGCTGTTGGCGAGCGTTCCTTAAAAAACACATGTTTATATTACCTAAGCAAGGATAAGACCTCTAATTTGGCCAGCATTCAATTTAAACAAGCTAATTGTATGACCGATCAAATCGCAGCTTTTAATGCGTTAATTGCTAATGATAGTGTTGATAAAAATCAGGCTATAAATAGTTTTTATCAGGAATTTAAGCAAGATGTGCAAGTGATGGATAAGTTTTTTGCAGTTCAGTCAAGCTCCGTTACCTGTGATATAGCAAATATTAAATTATTAATGCAGCATGAGTTATTCTCGTTTAACACACCAAATAGATTGCGCAGTGTTATCGGCGGATTTACACAAAATTATATTAATTTTCATCACCAAGCAGGCTATGAATTTTTTACCGATATTATTTTAAAATTAAATCAATCTAATCCACAAATAGGCGCGCGTCTTGTTTCAGTTTATAATCATTGGAAGCGTTTTACACCTGAGTTAAAACAGTTGCAAAAACAACAATTAGAAAGAATCATTCAGAGTAAAAATTTATCGAATGATATTTATGAGATTGTTCAGGCAGCATTAAAATGATGTCTCAACTGAAACAACTTACCAAGATATTAATAGCACAAAAACGCACTATAACAGCTGCAGAATCTTGTACGGGCGGCACTCTATGCTCTTTGTTAACTAGTCAAAGTGGCGCTTCTGTTTATTTTGACCGAGGTTTTGTTACCTATTCGAATCAAGCAAAAATAGATATGCTGGGTGTTTCTCAAACCACATTAGAAGAATTTGGAGCAGTTAGCGAACAGACTGCCAAGCAAATGGCAAAAGGTGCCATCAATCAAGCTAAAAGTGATATTTCAGTTGCTATTACTGGTATTGCTGGACCACAAGGAGGTACTCAAGAAAAGCCGGTTGGTATGGTTTGTTTTGGATTTTGTATTTCAAAAAAGTGTTTCACCACAACACAAAATTTTTCAGGCGAGCGTTGTCAAGTTATTGATGCTAGTATTCAATTTGTTCTAACCACATTGATTAATGAGCTTTCAAACTAAATTTTCCGTAGCACCAATGATGGATTGGACTGATCGGCATTGTCGATATTTTTATCGTCTAATGTCTAAAAATACGCAGCTTTGGACTGAGATGGTTACTGCTAAAGCAATTATTCATGGGGATAAAAACCGTTTGCTTGATTATGATGCGCAAGAGCACCCATTGGTTTTACAGTTAGGCGGAAGCGATCCTAAAGAAATGGCAATTGCTGCAAAAATAGGACAAGATTGGGGTTATGATGAAATAAATATTAATGTTGGCTGTCCTTCAGATCGCGTGCAATCAGGTAGTTTTGGCGCTTGTTTGATGCAGACCCCAGAGATCGTTGCTCAATGCGTTGAAAAAATGGGTGAGGCAGTTGACATTCCGCTCAGTGTAAAATGTCGTATTGGTGTGGACGACATGGAAAGCTATGATGAACTCAGTAATTTTGTTGAGGTAGTGCGAAAAGCAGGCTGTAATAATTTTGTTATGCATGCTAGAAAAGCCTGGCTTCAAGGGCTTAGTCCTAAAGAAAATAGAATGATACCTCCGCTTAATTATGAATGGGTGTATAAAGTTAAGCGGGAGTTTCCAACATTAACTATTGGTATTAATGGCGGCATTACCTCACTAAATGAGGTCAATGAGCATTTGAGCTATGTTGATAATGTTATGCTCGGAAGAGCGGCTTATCACCAGCCTTATTTGCTTGCTCATGTAGATCAACAAATTTATCAGCATACCTGCCCAATAATTTCCAGAGAGCAAGTATTATTAAAATTTATTGAGTATATTGAGCGGCAACAGGTTAATTTTGTACCAGTCAGATCTATGACCCGACATATTTTAGGTTTGTATCATGCACAGCCTAATGCTAAAAAATTTAAACGCTTGTTAAGCGGTAAAGAGGTAAAAATAGAGTATTTATATCAATGGTTAGAACAAGGAGAGGGTGTTGTCAGATCTTGATTTTTTTGCAAGCGTTGATGTTGGCTCTAGCAAAATTGCTGTTTTAATTGCCAATATTGAAGACAATAAGTTTCATGTAATTGGACATGCAAGTGGCCCTTCATCTGGCGTTAAAAATGGCGCTATTGTTAATGTTGAAGGTGCTGCAAAAGCCATTCAAAATGTTATTGATAAGGTCAATAAAAACTGCAAGCACAAACCGAAATTTATAGATATTAATGTGACCGATTTGCATTTAAGTAGCCGCAATCAGAACCGCCCCATTAGTTTTAATGGTAGAACAAAAATAATCACTCAAGAAGATACACTTCAAGCCATTCAAAACTCTTCTGCAGGAGCACTAGCGACCAACAAAAAAAACCTTGACCCGATTGTTAACCACTTTACAGTTGATGAGCAGATTGAAAATTCTCCTATCGGTATGGAGGCAGCTGTTTTAGGTGCTGAAGTACATTTAATTTCAGTGTCTAATCAGGCAATTAACAATATAAGTCATAGTTTGCGAGCTAGCGATTTAGGCGTTGATAAAATTATTCTTGACCCAATTGCTAGTAGTATGGTGTGTGTTAGTCAAGATGATAAAAATACAGGGGTTTGCTTGTTAGATATTGGCGCAGGTACAAGTAAACTTTCGGTATTTGTTAAAGGGGGTGTGGTTTTTAACCAAGTTTTTGATATAGGCGGCAATACTATTACTCAATGTATTGCTCAAGCTTATGACACCTCGTTTGATGATGCTGAAGAATTAAAAAAAACCTATGGGACATTGCAGACTGACTCTACCATTAAAGATCGGTTAATTAAATTTAAGAAAATAGGCTCAACTGAAGATCATTATTTATCATTGCACGAATTAATCTTGGTGATTGAAAAGCCTTATAAAGAAATTTGTACAATGGTTAAAAGAAGTTTAAAAAAAGAAAAGCTTGATAGGGCAATAAAGTCAGGATTTATTTTATTAGGGGGTGCTTGTAAGATTAAATATTGCGAAAATTTCTTGTTAAAAGAGTTTCGTGCACGCTCTAGAATGGCTAAGATTAATGAAGATCTAGTGAGTGGCGATATGAAAATTTTGAATAATTTGAGCTATTTTTCTGCACTTGGGCTACTTGCTTGTAACACACCAAAATCTTATTTACAAGAGCCAGAACAATTACAAAAGAGTGGCTTGTTCGGTACAATGCAAGAATTATTTAAGCTATAAGCACCATGATTAAACAAAGAACAATTAAAAAAGCGGTAAAAGCTAGAGGAATTGGTATTCATAGTGGAAGTGTTGTTAATATGACTCTTATACCAGCTGAAACGGATCATGGCGTTGTATTTAGGCGTATGGATGTAGGCGGAAAATTAGTACGCGCACACAATGCTTTTGTCAATGAAGTAGTACTATCAACAGGATTGGAAAATCAAGGGGTTAAAGTCTCTACTGTTGAACATCTTATGAGTGCTTTTTCAGCATTAGGTATTGACAATGTATTAGTTGAACTTGATTCTTTTGAAGTACCTATTATGGACGGATCATCTGCACCTTTTGTATTTTTAGTGCAGTCTGCTGGTATTGAAGAGCAAGATGCACATAAGCGATTTTTTGTTATTCATGACACGGTTCGTGTTGAAAATAACGATTCGTGGGCTCAAGTATCTAAGCATGATGGGTTCAAAGTTTCTCTTGAAATTAATTTTGACCATAAAAAAGTTAAAGAAAGCGGTCAGCAATTAAGTATTGATTTTTCGAAGCAGTCATATTTAAAAGAAATTTCTCGCGCTCGAACCTTTGGCTATATGAAAGATGTAGAAATGATGCAAAGACAAAATTTGGCGCTCGGTGCTAGCATGGATAATGCAATTGCACTTAGTGATGATGATGTTTTAAATGAAGATGGTATGCGTTATCAAAATGAGTTTGTTAAGCATAAAATCTTAGATATTGTTGGCGATCTATATCTATTAGGCTCTAATATAATTGGTCACTACGAAGGGTACAAGACTGGTCATTTGTTAAATGACCAGTTATTATCAGCGATTTTAGAAAGACCGGATACTTGGTCAATTGAAACTTTTGAGGAAGAAAACTCGCCTATTCAATTTTATTCAGAAGATTGGCAAAATTCCTTGTGATAGATAAGTATATCCTACTATTTCATTTGGTATAATTAACACGTTTTTTATACCCAGCTTATAATAATGAAATTAAATGGTGCGCAAATATTAGTTGACTGCTTGAAAAGCGAAGGTGTTAAACACATCTTTGGTTACCCAGGTGGCGCAGTTCTTCATATATATGATGCGCTAAATGCTTGCACAACAATTGATCACATATTGGTTCGCCATGAACAAGGTGCGGTACATGCTGCAGATGGTTATGCACGCACCAGTGGTAAATGTGGCGTATCGCTAGTCACATCAGGTCCAGGCTTAACAAATGCTGTTACAGGCATTGCAACTGCATTTACAGATTCTATTCCAATGATTGTTATTTCTGGTCAAGTACCTTCTGCGGTTATTGGTAGTGATGCCTTTCAAGAGGTAGATGCAGTAGGGATTACACGTTCTTGCGTAAAACATAACTTTCTAGTAAAAAACGCTAATGATTTAGCAGAAACAGTTAAAAAAGCATTTTATATTGCAACAACTGGTCGACCAGGTCCTGTATTAATCGATATTACTAAAGATGCAACTATTGCTGAGATTGAATATGAAGGTTACCCTGAAAGTATTAAAATGCGCTCATATCATCCTGAAGTTAAGGTTGATGCTGGGCAAGTTGAAAAAGCAATTGCAATTATTGAAAAAGCTCAGAAGCCAATTATTTACTCAGGTGGTGGTAGTGTAATTGGTAATGCTAGCAAAGTGTTAACTACTTTGACGCAAACTATAGGGTTTCCAATTACACAAACATTAATGGGACTAGGCGCATTTCCTGCAACTGATAAACAATCATTAGGAATGTTGGGTATGCACGGAACTTATGAAGCAAATATGGCGATGCATGATTCCGATTGTATTATTGCAGTAGGCGCAAGATTTGACGACCGCATTACTGGCAACTTAGAAAAGTTTTGTCCTTATGCGAAAATTATTCATATTGATATTGATCCTTCATCAGTGGGTAAAGTTGTAGGCGTTGATGTTTCTGTAATTGGACAAGTAAATGATGTTTTGCATGCGCTAATTGAAGGCTTAAAGGGCAAAAAATTATCAAATATTGATGCGTGGTGGCAACAAATTGATGAGTGGCGCCAGGTAGATTCTTTAGCTTACAAAACCGCAGAGAATGTTATCAAGCCTCAAACAGTTGTTGAAACACTCTATGAAGTAACTAATGGTCAATCGATTGTTACCAGTGATGTTGGGCAGCATCAAATGTGGGCAGCGCAATACTACCCATTTGATAAACCACGTCGTTGGATTAACTCAGGTGGGCTTGGCACTATGGGTTTTGGGTTGCCAGCAGCAATGGGTGCAAAACTTGCAGAACCTGATTTAGATGTCGCTTGTGTAACGGGCGATGGTAGTATCCAAATGATGCTACAAGAGCTTTCAACAATGTTGCAATATCACACGCCAGTTAAAATAATCAATCTTAACAATGGTTATTTAGGAATGGTGCGTCAGTGGCAGGAATTTTTCTATGAGAAGCGATATTCAATGTCTTATATGGATGCCCTACCTGATTTTGTAAAATTAGCAGAGAGTTATGGTCATATTGGTATACGTGTAGAAAAAGAAGCGGATTTAAAGCCAGCATTGATCGAAGCATTTAAGCAAAAAGATAGAACGGTATTTTTAGATATAATTACTGATCCAACTGAAAACGTATTTCCAATGATTCCATCTGGTGCAGGTCATCATGAAATGTTGTTAGCAGGTCGTGATGAAATGGCATCAACAAATGATTCAGGCCTAAATTTGGTATAAGCATGAGACACATAATTTCAATACAATTAGAGAATGAATCAGGCGCACTTTCCAGAGTTGCAGGACTTTTTTCAGCACGTGGTTTTAATATTGAATCATTAACAGTTGCAGCCACTAACGATCCAACTCTTTCAAGAATGACTATTGTTAGCGTAGGTGACGACGATATTATTGAGCAAATTGTTAAACAAGTAAATAAATTAATAGACGTCGTTAAAGTGACAGATTTAACCGCTACTGAACATATTGAGCGTGAGTTATTAATTGTTAAAATTGCCATATCTAGCAAAACTCAAGTTGATGTAGATACTCAACTTGATCGTTTTAATGCTAAAGTTATTGATGCTGCAGAAGATGCGTATATTGTAGAGTTGGCAGGTAAGAGTCAAAAAATTAATGATTTTTTAACTGCATTTAATGTAGAGCAAATCATAGAGGTTTCTAGAACGGGCGTGACCGGCGTTTGTCAGAAAATATAAAGTTAAATAAATAGGCGTGTGA
>JAHZKM010000002.1 GCA_022600395.1 Pseudomonadota bacterium
ATCATTCTAGATGAAGCTCAAAATACCACCATTGAACAGATGAAAATGTTTTTAACACGCATGGGCTTTGGCTCAAAAATGGTTATTACTGGTGACGTTACTCAAATTGACTTATCTCGCCCTGATAAATCCTCCCTACTGCATGCTATGAAAGTTTTGGAGAGTGAGTCTAAAATTTCATTTTGTCATTTTCATTCTCGCGACGTCGTTAGACACAAATTAGTTCAACGCATTGTGCAGGCTTACGAAATCTTTGAATAAGTCTGAAAAAATTATCGTTGGGTTATCTGGTGGTGTTGATTCTTCCGTTGCCACACTCATGCTATTAGAACAAGGCTATGAGGTAGAGGCGTTGTTTATGAAAAACTGGGATGAGGATGATACAGATGGCCATTGCACCGCTGAGCAAGACTTATCAGATGCGCAAAAAGTCGCAGACAAGCTTGGGATAAAGTTTCACAGTATTAATTTTTCAGCGGATTATTGGGAGGATGTTTTTGAGCATTTTTTACAAGAACATAAAAAAGGCCGAACACCCAATCCTGATGTGCTGTGTAATCAAAAGATAAAATTTAAAGTTTTTCTTGAGCACGCCCTTGCGCTTGGTGCTGATAAAATTGCCACTGGCCACTATGCCCGAATTACTCATAGCAACAACACTTATCAACTTAAAACTGGTTTAGATGACAACAAAGATCAAAGTTATTTTCTACATCTATTAAACCAACAACAACTTAGCAAAAGTTTGTTTCCTCTAGGAGAAATTAGCAAAACTGAAGTTCGTGCACTGGCCAAAAAACACGACTTAATTACGGCAGAAAAAAAAGACTCCACTGGAATTTGCTTTATCGGAGAGCGTAATTTTTCGCAATTCTTACAGACTTACCTGCCTAAAAAACCAGGCAATATAGTTGATGAGCATGGACAATTTATCAAACACCATCAGGGTCTGGCTTTTTATACTATTGGCCAAAGAAAAGGCTTAGAAATAGGCGGTGGCTTTAGCGACTCACCAGAGCCTTGGTTTGTGGCTGATAAACGCATCGACAAAAATGAACTATTAGTCGTTCAAGGTGACCACCAGCTTTTGTATCACCAAACGCTCACTACCTCTAATCTTCATTGGATTGGGAGTCAGCCAGATCTTCCACTTACTTGCCAGGCTAAAATTCGCTATCGACAAGCGTCACAAGACTGCGAATTAATTAGTCACAACAACTCATTAAAAGTTATTTTTAAACATCCACAAAGAGCTATCACGCCTGGTCAATCTGTTGTATTTTATCAAGAGGATATTTGTCTTGGTGGTGCTATTATTGAACAAAGGAACAATGACTAAAATAGAAAATCAAACACTTGCCCTAGCAGGCATTTTGCAATGTGCGGCGCTGGTTGATCAGCTCGCTTCAAAAGGCACATGCCATAGTGAATGCGCTAGTGCCAGCCTTAGCAGTATTACTAATACAAGTGTTAAAGTAATCGATATTTTTACCTCTAAAACACAGCTGTCTGTTGGCATATCAACCTTAAAAGTTGTACTAGGCAAAAAAACAAAATCTATGCAAGGCGTTACTTTTTATGCTTTATCGTTAATTAATTTAGAAAAAAAGCTAATGAAAAACCCTGCCTTACTGAATACTATTACAGCAGAAATCGACACTTTTAACAAACAGGCATTCTTTGAAATTACTCATGCCAACTCTATTGCTCGCTTAGGCGAGCTATACAAATCAACTTTGGGCGAATTAAATCCTAGAATTATGGTCAAGGGTGAACAAGTTTATTTATCCAATCAACGTACTGCCGGTTATATCAGAGCACTTCTTCTATCTGGCATACGAGCAGCGTCTTTGTGGAGGTCACAAGGCGGAAAAACTTGGCATTTACTCACTAATAAACGTAAGATACTCAAAACTCTAGATTCAATAGAAAGATCTAGTAGTTCACTAGAAAATCTTGCACAATCCAAGTAATTTAAATTTTCACTTTCCACTAGACTTTCTCTCACTAAGACTTTATAATTACGCCTTTAATTATTTTAATCTTTATATATCACGATGGCTAATTCAGCAGGTTCAAAAAAACGCGCAAGACAAGCAACAAAACGTAACAAGCACAATTCACAAATTCGCGCTAAAGTACGTACTTTCATCAAAAAAGTATCTTATGCACTAGAAGCTGGTAACAAGGAAGAAGCTCAAGGTGGATATGTTGAAATGCAAAAAATGATTGACCAGTCAGTGAGCAAAGGCCTGATGCATAAGAATCAAGCAGCTAGAAAGAAAGCTCGTATTAATGCTCAAATCAAAGCTTTGTAAATGATAATTTAACATTGCTATAATTAAGCCCTCGTATGAGGGCTTTTTTAATGCATAAATAAAAATGATTAATAATAATGCTAAATCAAATAATCGATTCAATTCAGAAAAACTACTGCTCACCAAATGGACTGCATTAAATCCAGAAAACAAAGAGCTACACTTTATCGTTACCAAACTAGTCCGCGATGATAATAATAAAATTATTGGCTGCAAACTTGAAGCAGTGATTAATAAAAATAGCTATGAAATTGACTGGAAAAATCTAAAAGATTCTTCAAAGTGGAAAGTTGGCTGGAATTAAGCACCAGTCAGGCTTTAAGGTTATCGATTTTCTTTTAACTCCGTAAAAATTCGAATATAGTAATCTGCTTCATTGATAAAATTCTGCTTTTGTTCGGGTGTAGCAATGTGTATTAACTTTAAAGCCAATAAACCTATTGCCTGTATGTTTTTATTGCGTATATTAGCCAACATATCAATTTGCTTGGCATTAAATTGATTAAAAAAGATAGTAAGCTTGTTTGATTTAATGTCAACAGTATCTTCAGTTTTTAAAATCTCTTGAATATTTTTTTTCCAATACTTTCTAAGTTGTAATCTTAAGTTTGCACTACTATCAATTGTGGTTGCAGTTTTTTGTATCTCATCTTTTTGCTGCTTAGTTAGATCTCCCAACCAAGTTTCAAAATTATCCAACAATCTCTCTTCATATTCTTCGCTAATCTCATCTTTATCTAGATCAACATTTTCTTTATAAAATTTATCATTCTTTTTATCAATATTTACAAACAATTCATCAAGCTGATCATTATCAAGCAATGGCAATAAAGTCACCATCTCTTTATTTAATTTTTCAACTAATATCTGCCAAAAATCCTCTATATTTTTAATAGTGTATGAAACTTGTTGTTCAGTTAAATCAGGGCCAAAGTCACGCTTAAGATCTCTTAATAAATTAGCATATTGTATAAGTTGGGTGTTACGATGCCAAGTTATAAGACTAATGGTTTGTTCATCTAAGCGTTTTTTTAAAACACCATCTAACGACACCATTTTCTCAACATATGACGAAATTACGTATTCAAGATTATTGTAAGTAAACTTAAAAGTGCAGCCACTAGTAAAAATTAAAAGAAAAGCTATTAAAAAAAATTTTGAATAAGATTTAATCAAAATTAACTTCTTTTTTATTTACATTCTATTCGAGCAAGTGCCATAAATTCAGTGCGCGTTATCGGGTCTTTTTTAAATGCTCCGCCTAATTTACTTGTTATGGTACTAGAACCTATATCTTCAACACCACGAGACTTAACACAAAAATGCTGAGCATCTATTAAAACAGCAATATCTTCTGTTTGCAATATATAAGAAAGTGTGTGCCAAATTTGCTCTGTCAGACGTTCTTGTATTTGAGGTCTTTTGCAAAAGTATTCTACGATACGATTCATTTTCGATAGCCCCAATACTTTTTCATTTGGAATATAACCCACAGTAGCAAGTCCATCAATAACGACAAAGTGATGTTCACAATTAGATTGTGCACTAATACCACGCTCTACAACCATTTCATCGTATTTCATCTTATTCAACACTGCTGTACATTTTGGAAATGCCTTATAGTCTAAACCCCAAAATATTTCATTAACATACATCTTTGCAACTCTATTAGGTGTGTCAATTAGACTGTCATCTTTTAAGTCCATACCTAATGTTTTCATTATGTTTTTGAAATCAGATTCGATACTATTAATTTTTTCAACCCTTGAAAGACTCATTTCTTCAACAGGTGTTTCAACACCCTGTTTGACTAAATGATTGTGTATTTCTAAACCAAGAGACGAATCTGTTTTTATCTTGTTATATGCCATATTTAATTTAAAGCAAAGAGTTAAAACTTTACTTTTTTTAACTCCTTCTTAATTTAACTAACAACTTATTCATTAATTGGATTGATCAAGGCTCTCTAAATCTTAACAAACTTGCCATCTTTACCTATCAAGCTCAACAGTATTAACAGATAAATCCTTAAAAATAATAAATTGACTGTGAATAAACTAATATCAAAAAATTAAATTGTAATAGTATTTGTCCTACTTAATAATAAAAATAACCATATAATAATTACATGGATAGCTTCATTTAAGCAATCAGTCTCAATTTAAAAATAAAAAAACCAAGCATGATATTAAAAAAATATTTACTGTGAGACTTCAACTGCATAAATTGATAAAAATCCTTCTACTAGGCACCTTAACTCTCACTAGTTGGTTAAATAGTAATGTATTCGCTAAAGATATGAACCCTGCTGTTATAGACAATCGAAATAACACTAATTTAACCTCTGCCCTTGGAACAAAATGGCAATTGGTAACTGATACTGTCATGGGAGGGCTTTCTAAAGGACAATTATCTTTAGATGAATACAAAGGTAAGAGTTGTTTACGCATGCGTGGAAATGTAACAACAGAAAATAATGGGGGTTTTGTTCAAATAGCGCTGCCCTTATCTAAAAACAACACTTTTGACGCTTCACAGTATTCTGGTGTTGAAATAGAAGTTGCAGGCAATAGTGAAATATATAATATACACATTAGAACAGATGAATTATGGTTTCCATGGCAGTCATATCGCTCTAGTTTTAAAGCAGAAAGTGACTGGAAAAAATATCGCTTTCCTTTTCAGAAGTTAGATAAATATAAAACTTTACATGAATTTTCTCCGGAACAAATTAATCGCATTGGTCTAGTTGCAATAGGACGTGAATTTCAAGCGGACTTATGTTTAACGGATATCAGATTTTATAATGATTAAATCAGTCGCTATTGTTATTGGCGCAAGGAGTGGTCTTGGTGGTGCAATGGTTCAACAGTGGCAAAAAGATAGCGCTATTGGACAGGTTATTGCTATTAGTAGAGATCAAATTTCTAGCCAAGCAAAAACTCTATCTTCGTCTATTCATAATATACAATGTGATTATAGCGAAGCATCAATTATCAATGCCTGCGAAATGATTAAGCTTTTTATAGAGCAAAACCAGTTAGGAGCGATAAGCCATGTTTGTATTTGTAACGGTATTTTACATAATGACTCTATTTGGCCAGAAAAACGCATAGAAGAACTAAATTCTAGCAATCTTTTAGAAGTCTTCACAATTAATAGTATCGTCCCTATTCTCTGGTTAAAGTCATTAATTAACCTGGTTAAATCCAAAAATAATTGTATTATTACGGTATTTAACGCAAGAATTGGAAGTATCGGAGATAATCGTTCTGGTGGCTGGTATAGCTATCGTGCATCAAAATCAGCACTAAATATGCTTTTAAAAACCGCTGCTATTGAATATGCCAGACGAGCTAAAAATGTAAAGCTTATATCTTTTCATCCTGGTACAACTGATACGGGCTTAACCAAACCTTTCCAAGGTTCAGTAAAAAAAGAGAATTTATTCACACCTGAGTTTGTTGCAGAGCATCTTGCAAATATTATGAACCAACAAGATATAGATGGTGAATTATCATTTATTGATTGGGAAAATAAAGCAATTGTTTGGTAAGGAAAAAGAAGCAATATCATTTCTTGAACTTAAGATTGGTCGTTGAGAACTAACATCAATTCCACCTGATAGTCTACATATTCCAACCATCCATACAATCGAAATCCTATCTTCTATAGTTGTCATTTATTAGGTTATATAAAAACCCAAACAAGTTAGCTCTAAATATTTGAATGCTGGCGTTATGTCTACAATAACTGCATAGTTGTCTCACTTAAACCTTAAAGGTTATGCAACACTCTTTTTTTAATAGGTTTTATCGCACTTATCATGTATTATCGAGCTTTATAAAAGTTATTAATATTTTCTTATTGGTGTTTATCTATGAGAAAAAGATTGACAACTGTTTTCATTCTATTGCTTACCTATGACATAACAATCATTTGTGATACTTTAAATTGGACTACTTATGCAATTAAAA